>DASXAN010001491.1:0-3530 GCA_036406755.1 Gemmataceae bacterium | reverse complement strand
GCCGCCGCGGAGGACGCCCTTGCGGATGTTGCTCAGCTTGCGGAGCTTGGCCCGCCGCCGGACCTCGCACGGCTTTTCGTAATACTTGCGCTTCCGCAGCGCCTTAAGCAGGCCGCTCCGCTCCAGCAGCTTCTTGAACCGGCGCAGGGCCGCGCCGATCGGCTCACGATCATGGACACGCATCCGCAAGGGCATAAGGACTCCTCGTGTGAATTCTCGAACGGGCGTTAGTAGCGCCGGCCGCCGCCGCCGCCGTAGCCGCCGCCGCCGCCACCATATCCGCCGCCGCCGCCGCGGGGGCCACCCCGACCGCCACCGCCGCCCTCCTTCGGCCGGGCCTCGTTCACCGTCAGCGCCCGGCCGTTGACCTCCTGGCCGTTGAGCGCCTGGGCGGCCGCCTGGGCCTCCTGGTCGGTGCCCATCTCGACGAACCCGAACCCCTTGGACCGGCCGGTGTCCCGGTCCATGATGACCTGGGCCGACTGGACGGTGCCGTAGGCGGCGAACATCTGCTGGAGGTCGCTGTCCCCGACGCCGTAGGCCAAGTTGCCCACGTACAACTTCTTGCCCATGACCGCACTCCTGACGCGAAGGCCGGGCGCGCCGCACCGACTGCGGGGCGGCGCTGCCGCGGAAAAATCTGGCCGGACACCGAACGGGGGCAAGGGAGAGGGAGATGGGAGTGATGGCAACGGCAATCACGGCCACGGCCCGGTCCGCGAGACCCAGGTGCGATCATGATACCGATTCGCCGGCCGAAAGCCACCCGACCCGGGCTCCCGTTCCCCCGCCTGTCGGATTGCGGTATCATGGCCCGGCCCGTCCCGGAGGCCGCCGCTCGCATGGACTCGCCGCCCGGATTCCCGCTCCGCGACCCGGTCAGCGCCCTCACCCACCTGTCGGCCGGCCTGGTCGCCGCCTACGCCGCGCTGCTGCTCTGGCGGCTGGCCGGCGGCGACCGGACCAAGCGGCTCAGCCTCGCCTGCTTCGGCACGTGCATGGTCCTGCTCTACGCCGTCAGCGGCACCTACCACGCCATCCCGCTGCCGAAGACGTCGCACACCGTCGAGGTGTTCCGCCGCCTCGACCACAGCGCCATCTACCTGCTCATCGCCGGCACGTACACGCCGGTGTTCGCCGTCCTGCTCCGCGGCCGGCTGCGGGCCGGACTACTGGCGGTGGTGTGGTTGCTGGCGGCGGCCGGGGTCGTGGCGAAGTGGCTACTGCCGATCGCCGCCGACGGGCTGACGATCGGCCTGTACCTGGGGCTGGGGTGGCTGGTCGTCGTGCCGCTGCCGGCCCTGGTGCGGGCGGTCGGCGTGCGGGGCATGGCGTGGGGGGCCGCCGGCGGGCTGTGCTACACGGCCGGGGCGCTGTTCGAGCTGGCCCGCTGGCCGGTGCTCATCCCCGGCCTGGTCGGCTGGCACGAAATTCTCCACGTCTGGGTCATGGCCGGCACGGCCCTGCACGTCCTGTTCATGGTCCGGTACGTGGTCCCGTTCCGCCGGCCGGCCGCCGTCCCGGTCGTCGCCGCCGAGGCGGCCTGACCGGGAGCGGTCCGCGTCAGAGCGGCGGCCAGGTCTGGTCCAGCCCCTCCCGCTCGATCAACCGCACCTGGGACTCGCTGAGGCCGTACTGACGGGCCACCTCCGCCCGCGACTCGGCGACCGGCACGGCCCGGTCCTGCGTCTCGACCAGGGTGCGGAAGATCTCGCGGCGGCGGTCTTCGGAGAGCGACTGGTCGGTGTCCGGTTCGGTCATGAGCGGCCCCGGGGCTGAGAAACGGCGTGGCAATTCGACGGCCGGATCATTGTACGAAACCGGCCCCGGCCGGCCCGGCCGGCCGTATGCTAACACCAACTGCCGCGGCCGGCCCGGCGTCGGCGACGGCGCCCGGATTGCCTGCATGGGCGGGGGTCAACCCGGACGGGTGAGGCGCACCATGAACCGCACTCTCGTTCTCGTCGCCGTGACCGCCCTGCTCGCCGGCTGCGGCAAGGAGCCGGTGCACAACGGTAAGACCGTCGCCGGCTGGCGGCAGGAGTTGCACAGCCCGGACGTGAACGCCCGCCGCGCCGCGGCCGACGCCCTGGGCGCGCTCGGGGCGAACGCCAAGGAGGCCATCCCCGACCTGGCCGCCGCGCTGAAGGACGCCGACGACGCGGTCCGCATCCGGACGTCAAAGGCACTGTGGACGTTGGCGACCGTCGCCGCCGCGGCCGTGCCGGACCTGGCCGCCGCGGTGAAGGACCGCCACGCCGAGGTCCGGCTGAACGCGGCCGGGGCGCTGGGGGCGATCGGCCCGCCGGCGAAGGAGGCGGTGCCGGCCCTGGCGGCGGCGCTGAAGGACAAGGACGACAACGTCCGCGCGCAGGTGGCGAAGACGTTCGAGCGGCTCGGCCGGGACGGCAAAGACGGCGTCCCGGCCCTGGCGGAGGCGCTCAGGGACAGGAACCGTGCCGTCCGCGTCGCGGCGGCGTACGCCCTGGCGGAGATCGGCCCAGACGCGCAGGCCGCCGTGCCGGCGCTGGAGGCCGTGATGAAGGGCAAGGACGGCCAGGTCCGCGGCGCCGCCGCCCACGCCCTGGCCAAGATTCAGAAGTCCGGCTGACTCACCCGGGCAGCGGCCGGTGGAACGAGCACAACTCGATTCCCTCGTCTGCCAACGCTGCCCGCACCCGCGGGTCGCACAACGTTTGCACCTCCAGGCCGCGTTCGGTGCGGTACATCGAGTCCAGGTCGTCCCCGAGGGCCGGGTGGCAGGCCAGCTCGGTGATGCCGGCCGGCAGCGCCTTGAGAATCGCGATCAGCGCCTCCGGGCCGACCGACTCCGGGCAGGACTCGCCCTTGCCGGTCTGGCCATAGAAGTCGCCGCAGTACCGGACCGGGCCGCAGTGCCGCAGCGGCACGCCGAGGGCGTCGGCCAGCGGGCGGACGGCGGCGAGCACGGCCGGCTCGCGGTGGACGTGCTGGTGCGAGTCGAGGTGGGTCGGGTCGCGGCCGGTCAGGTCGCGGAAGGCGGCCAGCTGCCGGGCCGCCTCCCGGGCGGCGGCCGCGGCATCGCCATCGGGGACGACGCGGTAGAGGCACACCCACTCCCCGCCGCGGTGGGCCCACTCACCGAGGTCCAGGTGCAGGCCGACGCTCAAGCCGGGGTGGGCACGGGCGTATTCCGCTGCCGCGGCGGCCGCCGGCCAGCGGACCATCAGGCTGGCACTGGTGACGATGCCGCACTCGCGCGCCTCGGCGACGCCGCGGTTGACGCCAGGGCTCTGGCCGAAGTCGTCGGCGTTGACGATCAGGTAACGGCCGGCGGCCATCCGAATCCCTCACGACCGGCCCGCCGGGAGGGCTGGGGCCACCATTATCTATAGTGGTTGGCAGGCGGTGCCCGGGAATTGGGCAGACTTTGCCCGGTTCTAGTGCACGCAAGAACACCAAGATGACCAAGAAGACCGCTTTCGGGTGTTCGGTCAAAACGGTCTTCTTGACCGAATTTCGCGCCAGGCACGAATGCCGCTAGCGTACCG
>DASXAN010001490.1:0-1610 GCA_036406755.1 Gemmataceae bacterium | reverse complement strand
CGCCCTCCCGGCCGGTCCGTGGTCCGCGAGTCGCCAGCCACCCGCCCACCGCCAGCGCCACGACGAGCAGCCCGCTGACGCACGCCAGGGCGATGACCAGGCCCGTCCGGCCGCCGCCCGCCGGCGCGACCACCGGCACGGCGGCCGCCGGCCGCACCGCCGACACCGCCCGGGTCATGCCGTGGCTGGGCGTGTCGGCGGCCGGCCGGGGGGCCGTGGACGGGATCGGCGGCGGGGCGGCCTTGGCCGTCGTCGCCGCGTCCCGCAGGCCGGCCAGGCACGCCTTGGCGAATTTGGCACAGGTCGAGAACCGCTGGGCCGGGTCGCGGGACATGCCCCGGGCCAGCGCCGCCGACAGCCCCGCCGGCACGCCGGGGTGGATCGCCGCCAGGGCCGGCGGGTCCTCGGTCGTCCGCTTGACCAGCACGGCCATCGGCGTCGGCCCCTCGAACGGCGGCCGGCCGGCGATCAGCTCGAACACCGTGACGGCCAGGGCGTACTGGTCGATCCTGCCGTCGATCGCCTTTTCGCCCTTGACCAATTCCGGGGCCATGTACGTCGCCGTGCCGAGGATCATGCCTTCGCCGGTCAGGTTCCTGTCCGTGCGGCCGCCGCCGACGACCTTGGCCACGCCGAAGTCGGAGATGTAGGCGTTCTTGTGGGCGTCGAAGAGGATGTTGGCCGGCTTGATGTCCCGGTGGACGTAGCCCTGCTGGTGGATGAAGTCCAGCCCGTCGGCGACGGCCGGGAGCCAGCCGGCGAGCGCCCGCGGGGAGACGGGCTTGGGGTGACCGTGGGCGTCCTTGGGCCGGCGGTCGTCCAGAGACCCGCCGGGCAGGAACTGCATGACGGCGAACGGGACGCGGTCGTGCTGGCCGAAGTCGGTGACGCGGACCACGTGCGGGTGGGCCAGCCGGACCAGGGCTCCGACCTCGGCCCGGAACCGCTCGCGGAAGTTGGGGTCCTCGAGCATGGCGGCCCGGGGGACCTTGACGACGACGTCGCAGGTCAGGCGGGTGTCGCGGGCCCGGTAGACGAACCCCATGCCGCCCTCGCCGAGCTTGGCGGTGACGGCGTAGCGGCCGTCGAGGGTGAGGCCGACCCAGTCGGCGGTTTCGGTGGGCATGGCGGGTGTCGGGGCGTGTGGCGGGCCGCGGCGGGCGGCCCGCGGACCTTGAGTGTACCCGGCTTCAGCCGGCGGGGGAAGGGGCTGGCGGCCGACGGCCGGCCGGCCCGAAATAACATCTTTTTTTTAAGCGGACAAAACCGGACATTTTGGGACATCGCCCCGGCGGCGGCCGGCCGCGCCGGCGGGGAACGTCGTGGATGGGCAGGAGTTGCCAGGACACGAGCACACCTCCGGCCGTGGACGAGGACCAGACGCGAGACAACCGCGCCTGTTCAAGTATAGTGTACAAAATAACATATGCAAGCTGCGGCAGCCGTCTCGGGGTGGCCGGGGCTGAGTCTTCGAAGCCCCGGGCGTTGGCGTACGAGCGCAGCCCGGGGCTTCGAAGACTCAGCCCCGGCCACCCGGACAGGCGTGTAGGGCGGGCCGCGACCGCCGGCCGGTCACGGGGCGGTGTCCACGACGGAGAGCCGGAACGTCT
>DASXAN010001489.1:0-1610 GCA_036406755.1 Gemmataceae bacterium | reverse complement strand
CCGGGAGCGTGAGCGACCGGAGAATGACTCGCGTGCTCCGGTCGCTCACGCTCCCGGCTCGCCGTGTCATGTTGTTTGGGGTTCATCAGTAGTTGCTCCTCGGGGACGTGCTCGCTAAAGCTCGCGCGCAGGAACGACTCGTTCGACGTGTTCTCCAACAGCCGGCGGACGAGGTACGCCATGCCGGGCAGGAGCTGGCCGTACGGCGTGTAGACGCGGACCCGCTCGCCCATCCGCACCAGCACGTCTTTCACCGGGTCGGCCATGCCGTAGAGGGCCTGGAACTCGATCGCCCGGTGCGGCACGCCGAGTTCGTCGGCCATCGCCAGGGCGTGGGCGATCGACCGCACGTTGTGGCTGGCGAACGCCGGCCGCAGGACACGATAGTTCTTGAGCAGGTATTGCGTCTGCCGCTCGTAGGCCGCGTCTGTCTGCCACTTCTCGAGCCACACGGGCTGCTCCCACCCGCACTGGCGGGCCAGGATCGTCTCGTAGTCCCAGTAGGCCCCCTTGACCAGCCGCACCCACACGGGTGTGCCCCGCCGCTCGGCCCAGGACAGCAGTTCGGACAGGTCGGTATCCGTGTCCCGCAGGTACGCCTGCACGGCGATGCCGACGTCCGCCCAGTCGCGGAACTCCGACTCGGTCAGCACCTCGCGGAAGATGCGGAAGGTGGCGTTCTTGAAGCTGTACTGCTCCATGTCGAAGTTGACGAACGCCCCGTGCCGACGGGCCAGCCGCAGGATCGGCCGCAGCCGGCGGCGGACGGCCTCGCTCGTTTCGTCCGGGGCGATCGGGTCGAACTGCGAGTACAGCGACGACAGCTTGACGGAGACGTTCACCCGCGGGATCGGGCCGTAGGCGTCGCTGTCGATGAGCGGCACCGCCGGCCAGGTGTTGACGCTCCGGCTCAGCCCCTCGATCAGCTCGAAGTACTGCCGCTGGTACTGCTCGGCCTCGGCCTCGGTGATTGTCGCTTCGCCGAGCAAGTCGATGGTGAACGCCAGCGACCGGCGCCGCATGGCGGCGATGGCATCGAGCGCCTCGGCGACGGTGGACCCGGCGATGAACCGGTGGGCCATGCGGCGGGCGTTGCGGTCGGCCGCCCAGGCCAGCACCCGGCCGCCGGCGCCGTCCCGGGGCAGCCAGCCGGCCGCCCGCCGCAGCCACGGCGGCAGGTGCGGCCCGGCCTCCTCGAAGTACTCGCGGAGGTGGGTGGCGATCTCTTCGGACGATTTGAGGTTCGGCAGGGCGTCGATGAACCGGAACAGCTGCACCTTGACCGCCGCGTCGCCCATCGTCATCTGCATGAAGCGGTCATCGAGCCAGGCGGGGGTGAACGGGATCGGGCCGCGGCGGTCGAGGCGGGCGAAGATGTCCCGGCCGTAGGCGCGGGTCCGGTCCTCGACGGCGGAGGCCATGAGCCACCTGGGAGAGGGTGTGCGGGTCGTCACACCTTATTCTATGGGGCCGGCGAGGGGGAAATGAACCGGGCCGGGCGGCACCGAATGGGTGCCGCCCGGCCCTTTGGTCCGGCCGGAGCGGTTAGAACGGGTCGCCGACCGGGGCGGGCGGCAGGTCGCCGGGGCGCACTTCGGTCGTGTCCACCT
>DASXAN010001488.1:0-4945 GCA_036406755.1 Gemmataceae bacterium | reverse complement strand
AGGGACTTCCGTCGGTATGACACAATCCGGTTCCGTCCCCTGAGAGGGGGAGGGGTGGGGAGACTTCACGGGGGTTCATGTGCAAAGCTCACCCTGCCCCTTCCCTTCGCGGGGGAAGGACCGGCCCCCCGCCCCCGCGGCCGTGCGCAAGCACGGCCGCGGTCTTTTCTCCACCCTCTGCCGCGGGCTGTGGCCCGCGATCGGTGAGATCGCCGCCCCATGGTCCGCAAGCTGATCGACTGGTCGGTCGCCAACCCGTTCCTCGTCCTCCTCGCCGCCACCGCCCTGGCGATCGGCGGCGGGTACGCCTTCCTGAGTGTCAACGTCGAGGCGTACCCGGACCCGGCCCCGGCCATCATCGAGGTCGTCGCCCAGTTCCCCGGTGCCTCGGCCGAGGAGGTCGAGCGACAGGTCACCATCCCGCTGGAGGTCGCGCTCGCCGGCATGCCCGGGCTGGACTCGACCCGGTCGAAGTCGCTCTTCGGCCTGGCCCACCTGCGCAATCAGTTCGACTACTCGCGGCCGTACGAGCAGGCCAAGCAGGAGGTCATCAACCGCCTGTCGCTGGCGACGCTGCCCGCCGGCGTCGTGCCGCAAATCTCGCCCGCCTCGCCGACCGGCGAAATCCTCCGCTACACGCTCAGCTGCCCGAAGGACCCGCTCGGCCGGCCGTACTACACCCTCGCCGACCTGAAATCGCTGCAGGACTACATCCTGCAGCGGGAGTTCCTGCGGGTGCCGCGGATCGCCGGCGTCACCTGCACCGGCGGGGCCGTCAAGCGGTACGAAATCCAGCCCGACCCGGAGCAGATGCACCACTACGGCGTCTCGCTGCAACAGCTCATGAACGCCGTCGGGGCCGCCAACGGCAACGGCAGCGGCGACAACCTCGTGCAAGGGCACACCAACCTCGTGGTGCGGGCGATCGGGCTGTACGGCGGCGGTCAGGACCCGGTGACGCAGGTGCTCGGGCTGAAGTCGCCGGCCGAGGCGGCCGCGTTCCTCCGAGCAGAGGAGGCCCGCCGCATCCGCGAAATCCGCCAGACGGTTGTCACCAGCGTCAACAACGTCCCGGTCCGCGTGGACCAGCTCGTGGACGGCGGGCCGAAGCTCAATGATGACGGCTCGCCTCGCGTCCCGGACGCCGACCTGGTCCGCCGCGGCGTGGTCGTCGGCGTGCAGACACGGCAGGGCAAGGTGAGCCAGAGCAAGCCGGTCCGGGACGCCGATGGCAAGGAGGTCGTGGACGCCGCCGGCCACCGCGTCTGGGAGGACGAGGACGAGAAGGTGCAGGCGATCGTGCTGCTGCGCAAGGGCCAGGAGTCGCTGCCGGCGCTGCGGGACGTGGTTGCCAAGATCGAGGAGCTGAACAAGCCCGGCCACCTGCTCCCGGGCGTGACCATCGATACGTACTACAACCGCACCGACCTCATCAACCTGACCACCGAGACGGTCCAGGAGAATCTGCTCCTGGGCCTGTGTCTGGTGACGGCCATCCTGCTCATGTTCCTGTCGAACGTGCGGGTGGCGCTGATCGTCGCCATCAACATCCCGCTCGCACTGCTCTTCGCGTTCAGCGTGCTATACCTCCGCGGCCGGTCGGCGAACCTGCTCTCGATCGGGGCGGTGGACTTCGGCATCATCGTCGATTCGACCGTCATCCTGGTCGAGAGCATCTACCGCCACCTGTCCGACCCGCGGCGGACGCACGAATCGGTCCACGAGCGGGTCATCAGCGGAGCGGCCGAGGTCGAGCGGAGCCTGTTCTTCTCGACGATCATCATGGTCTGCGCCCTGCTGCCGCTGTTCACGATGAAGGGGCCGGAAGGGCAGATCTTCGGCCCGATGGCCGACACATACGCCTTCGCCCTCGGCGGGGCGCTGCTGCTGGCCCTGACCGTCTCGCCGGTGCTGTGCTCGCTGGCCCTGCGGAACCTGAAGCCGGCTCGGGCGAACCTCCTCGTCCGCGGCCTGCGGTGGTTGTACCTGTGGCAGCTCCGCATCGTGCTAAGGCTGCGGTGGGTCGCCCTGGCCGGTTTCCTCGCCATCCTCGCCGTGACCGGCGTCGTCGCGGCGAACATGGGGCGGGAGTTCATGCCGGAGCTGGAGGAGGGCAACCTCTGGGTCCGCGGCACCTTTCCGATCAACGTCTCGTTCGACGAGGTCGGGGCCCGCAGCCGGGAGGTCCGGCGGCTGTTGCGGAGCTACCCGGAGGTCGAGGTGGTGGTCCCCGCCATCGGCCGGCCGGACGACGGAACCGACCCGACCGGGTACTACAACGTCGAGATCTTTGTCCCGCTCAAACCGTTCAAATCCTGGCCGGTCATTCCGGAGCTGGGCCGGCCGCGAACGAAGGACGAGCTGGTCAAAGTCATGAACGACGACCTGGACCGGCACTTCCCCGGCGTTGATTGGGACTTCTCGCAAGTCATCCGGGACAACGTCATGGAGGCCCTGTCCGGGGTGAAGGGGGAGAACTCGATCAAGGTGTTCGGCCCGGAGCTGGACACGCTCGAGGACCTGGCCGGCAAGATCAAGGACGTGCTGGCGACGGTGCCGGGGGTGGACAACGCCGGGGTGTTCCGCATCCAGGGGCAATCGAACCTGGAGTTCCCGATCGACCGGCGGAAGTGCGCCCGCTGGAACGTGAGCGTGGCGGACGTGGAGAACGTGATCGCGTCGGCCGTCGGCGGCAAGGCGGTGACGCAGCTGACCGAGGGCGGCAAGACGTTCGACGTGACGGTCCGATTCCCTCCCGACCGGCGGTCGAGTGAGGCGAAGATCCTCGAGATTCCGGTGGAGGTGAGCAACCAGGTGACGGCCGGGGTGGTGGCGGCCAACCCGACGCCGGTTTCCGGTGGGGCGACCGGCGTGTCGCCGACCGGCACCTCGCTGTCGCTGCCGTCGCTGACCGGCCGGGCCGACAACGCCTCCGCCCTGCCGGGGTCGGACGTGCCGCAGCGGCCGCTCCGCGACCTGGTGACGCCGACGGACGCCGCCGGCCGGCCGGATGAATACGGCTCGTTCGTCAAGCCGGGCGCTTCGACGATCTACCGCGAGCAGGGCCAGCGGCTGATCGCCATCAAGTTCGCCGTCCGTGGCCGCGACCTGGCCGGGACTGTGGCGGAGGCCAAGTCGAAGGTCGAGCCGTTGATCCACCTGCCGTACCGGGCGGAGTGGAGCGGCGAGTTTCAGGAGATGGAGGAAGCGGAGCGGCGGCTGGCGCAGGTGTTCGGCCTGTCGCTGGTGCTGATCGTGGTGCTCTTGTACATGGCGTTCCACTCGGTGCTGGATGCGAGCGTGGTGTTCGCCAACGTGCTGGCGATGGGCGTCGGCGGGGTGTGGGCGCTGAAGCTGGTCGGGCTCAACTTCAACATCTCCGCGGCCGTCGGCTTCATCTCGATCCTCGGGGTGGCGGTGATGAACGGGTTGCTGTTCGTCTCGGCGTTCAACCGGCTGCGCGCGAAGGGGGTGGAACTGCGGGAGGCGCTGATGCACGGGACGGAGGAGCTGGTGCGGCCGGTGACGATGACGGCCCTGGCGGCGATCCTCGGGCTGCTGCCGGCGGCCCTGTCCACGAAGATTGGATCGCAGTCGCAGCGGCCGCTGGCGATCGTGGTGGTCGGCGGGATGCTGATGACGATCGCGCTGATGAACCTGGTGCCGGTGCTGTACAGCTTCTACGGCAAGCGGACGCCGCCGGCGGGGGCCGGGAGCATGGGGCACTGACGGCGGCGAATCGGCGGCCGGTTGTGACCACCCGGCGCGGCCGTTACAATCCGGCCATGCTGTTCCAGGCCATCGACGCCCTGTACATCGCTGCCGACTACACCGCCTATCGCCGGCTCGGGCTGCGCACGCGGTCGTTCGAGTCCGGACCACCCACGCTCCACGTCGGTCGGGGTGAGGATGCTGTCGGTGTGGTATTTTCCGACTACAAGTCCGGCGTGCCAGCCGACATTCCGATTTCGGTTCGGCCGGGGCTGTTTGCCGTTGGCATGAGGGTGTCTGACGTTACGGCGGCGGTCAGTCACTTGCACCACCGCACCGTGCCGACATCGCTGTTTCAACAGGCTCATTGGGTAACGGACGCGGACCGCGCCGGAACAACCATGGTGCTTCTCAATGGGTCGTGGCAGCGAGATTTCGACCCCGGCCACACCTTTCCGCTCAAACGCCTCGACCACCTCGCCGCCGTCGCCTACGACCTCGACGGCCAATGCCGCTTCTGGACCGACGTGCTCGGCGTCCCGGTCGCCGGCGAGGTGGTGACGCCGACGATGGTCATCCGCCAGCTCCGCATCGGCGACGCCGTCTTCGAACTGCTCGGCCCGAACGGGCCGGGTAGCCCCATCCACCGCCGGCCGGCCGGGTTGGTCAGCATGGCCGCGTGGGAGGTCGCCGACCTGCCGGCGGCGGTCGCCCAGGCCCGGGCCGCCGGGTTCACCGTCCCGGACCCGGCCGCCGGCGTCCTGCCCGGCACGCGCACCGCCACCATTCCGGCGGCCGAGCTGGGCGGCGTCGCCATGCAACTGCTCCAGTACGTTTGACCGGCTGCGCAAGCCGGCGACATTTTTTCGTCATTTCGGCGAACCAACCGCCGGCGAGCGCATCTATTCCTGTGCATACGGGCAAACGGCCCGGCGGAAACGAGGACGATCATGGCAGTGGCGTATGCGAACCTCTGGGACGAACGGGTCGGCCTGCCGGCCTTCGCCCAGCGTCCGTACCCGCTCCGGCGGTGACACTCCGGCGAACTGCGACTTCCCGCAGGCCAGGTGTCACCGGACGCCTGGCCTGCTTCGCTTTCGGGTCGGTAGCTGAGACGGCGTAGCGGCGGTCTGAAGAACCGCAGACGAGGGTTCGAGCACCTCCCGACCCGCTCGGTGCATGGTTTTCCTAGGGTGGGCCGAGTCTTCGAGGCCCACCGGCAGAGGGCAAACCA
>DASXAN010001487.1:0-5303 GCA_036406755.1 Gemmataceae bacterium | reverse complement strand
CGGTCGTCGAACGTGAACGCGATCGGCTGAACGACGTCCGGCTCGCCGGCAAACAGCGTCACCGTGAACCCCTCCGGCACGGTCATCACCTGGGCGGCCTTGTCCGGCGGCAGGCCGGCGTACTTGTACTCGTCGGCCTGGCCGACGGTCACGAGCTGCTCCCGCGGGGCCGGCCGCGGCGGCAGCTGCGGCTCGGCGGCGTGGAAGCGGAAGTCGTCGAAGTTGACGTGGCCCCAGTGGCCGGTCTGCTTGTCCACCAGGCGGATGAAGATCTGCTTGCCCATCACCGGCCGCAGGTCCACGGCCACGCGGCGGAGGTCCTCCTCGGCCAAGCCGCTGGTGCGGGAGAACACCTCGCCGGTGTCGGCCCGGACCAGCTCGGCGCAGGTGTCCGGGTACGGCCCGCCGCCGACGAGGAAGCTGGCCCAGGGGTGCGTCACCGTGAACGGGACCGACGTGAGCGTGCCGGTGGCGGCGTCGTGCACCTTCTCCCAGCCGCCGATCCAGAACTCGCCCTGCTGCCGGCTCTTCATGTCGGAGCGGCGGCGGGACACGGTGTCGCCGCGGACCGGCTGGCCGGCGAAGGCGTCGCCGGTGGCGGTCCAGTCCTTGAGCGTGCCGGTCTCGAAGTCGAGATTGAGCGGCTTGCCGTCGGCCCCGACGGGCAGGACGCCAGCCGGCGGCTCGGCGGCCCGAGCGGTGCTGAGGATGGCGGCGGCGCAGAGAGCGGCGACCCAGGGGCGGCTCATGGTAGGTGCGGACCTCGGTCGGGGATCGAAGGGGCGGGTTAGCACCGTTGTAAGCGGCGGCGGCGGCGGCCGCAAGCGGGCGGGTCGCAGGCGGCGAGGGGTGGTCGGGCGAACTAACATCTTTTCCTGGTGGGACATTTTGGGACATTCTGGGACATTTCAGGCCGAGCGCGAGCGTCGGGTGCAGTTCTTCGTTCCGCAGCAGGCGGTTCATGCCGCAACTCCTCCGACGATCTCGCCGGTGATCCGCGCGGCTGGACTTTCCTAAGTATAGTGTACATAATATCATTATCAAGTCGCGGGCGGCGTCCGCGGCGGGCCAAAATCGCCTCCACCCTACAATGGGGATGCCCCTGACGATTCCGTACCTAACCCCGCCCCCCGCTCATGCTGTCCACCATCCGCCACGCCTGGAACCGCATCCGGACCATCGCCCGGCCGTTCCGCCACTACGACGGCCGCTGGTGGGCGGTCGCCATGGCCGGGGGTATCCTCGCGTTGCTCCTGCTGATGGCCTGGTTGAACGTCGTCATCAACCGGGTCGGCGGCCAATTCTGGGAGGCGCTGGACCACCGCGATTCGACCGGGTTTACCCGAGAGGCATTCACTTACGTCGGCATGTACGTCGTGATCACGCTCGTCCAGACGGGCGAGTATTTCGCGGAGCTGCGGCTGGTCCTGATGCTCCGGGACGGGCTGACCCGCCATTTGATCGAGCGATACCTGGCCAACCGGACGTACTATCGCCTCACCACCCGGCCGGAGATTGACAACCCCGACCAGCGGATCACCGAGGACGTCAAGAACTTCACGCAGATGGCCATCTCGTTCCTGGTCATCCTGCTGAACGCCATCCTCGCGGCCGTGCTGTTTACCGGCGTGCTGTGGCGGATCGCGCCGCGGCTCGTGGCCGCGGCGGTGCTGGTCGCCGCGTTCGGCTCGGTCGCCACCGTAGTCGTGGGCCGCCGGCTGGCGGGACTGAATTTCCTCCAGCTCAAGAAGGAAGCCGACTTTCGGTTCGGCCTGATTCGGACGCGCGAGAACGGCGAGGCGATCGCCCTGCAGGGCTCCGAGGCCGGCGAGGAGGGGCGGCTGAAGACGCGGCTGCAAGCACTGGTGGACAACTTCAAGCATGTGATCGCGGTCCAGCGGAACGTCCAGTTCTTCACGGTCATCTACGGCTATCTGACCCCGGTCATCCCGCTGCTGGTCATCGCCCCGCTGTATTTCGACGACCAGGTGCCGTTCGGGGACGTGGCCCGCTCGGTGGGCGCGTTCGTCGCCGTCGTCGGGGCGTTCTCGGTCATCGTCTCGCAGTTCCAGCAGATCGCGCAGTTCACGGCCGGGGCGGAGCGGCTCGGGGCGCTGGTCGAGGTGCTGGACGCGGAGCCGCTCCCCGAGCCGGTCGGCAAGCCGCACGTGGCCGTGGCCGAGGACGGGCCGCGGGTCGAGTTCGACCACCTGACCCTCCGCACCCCGACCGACGAGCGGGAGCTGGTCACGGACCTGACCTTCCAGCTGCCGCCGGGGCAGCGGCTGCTGGTGAACGGGCAGAACGGGGCCGGCAAGACGGCCCTGTTCCAGGCGATCGACGGCATGTGGGCGGACGGGGACGGGCGGATCGTCCGGCCGCCGCACGGGCAGGTGATGTTCCTGCCGCAGAAGCCGTACGTGGCCCCCGGCAAGCTGCGGGACCAGCTGCTGGAGGGGGCCGGGTGCAAGCCGCTGCCGGACGAGCGGATCAAGGCGCTCTTGCGGGAGCTGCGGATCGAGAAGGTCGTCGTGCGGGCCGGCGGGCTGGACGCGGAGAAGGACTGGATGGCGGTGTTGTCGCCGGGGGAGCTGCGGCTGCTGTCATTCGCCCGGCTGGTGCTGGCCCAGCCGGCGTTCGCGTTTTTGGACGTGGGGGTGAGCGGGCTGGACGACTTCTGGGTCCACACGCTGTACCGGACGCTGTCGAAGACGAAGACGGTGTACGTGAGCATCGGGGAGAACGAGACGCTGCGGGCGTACCACGACGTGGAGCTGATCCTGGCCGGCCACGGGGCGTGGGCGGTGAACGAGGCCCGCCAGGTGGCGGCGGGGTAGGACGGCCAGGACCCGGCGAACCGGCGGCGTGAGCCGCCGGGTGGGCGACCAACCGCCAGCGGCAGGCACGAACAACCACAACCAATCACCCATGGTGGCCATCAAGCCGCTGACGGCTGGGAGGCCACCCGGCGGCTCACGCCGCCGGTTCGCCAAGAGGCGCTCCGTCTCGGTTACCCGCCCTTCTCCACGACGTAGCGCACTTTGAACGACCCCGTCTTGCCCGTCAGGTCCAACACGGCGCCTTCGTCGATTGTGATCTGCTCGTTATCGATTCCTGCCGATCTGACCCGCCAGCCCGGCGGCAGCGGTAGCCGCACCGTCCATTTCGCCGGCGCCCGCGGCGGGGCCTCCACGTCCACCACCACCTCGCCCTGGCTCAGCCGCGACCGGCACCGCACGGACACCGGGCCGAACAATGTCGGCATCCGCTCGAACTTCAGCGCCGTGCCGTCCGCCAGCCACCGGCCCGGGACGCCGTACAAGAGCCGCAACTCGTGCGGGTTGCCGGCGTCGTCGGTCCAGTCCTGCACCAGCAGGTACCGCAGCGTTTGCAGGAACATGGCGTTGGCGGCGCTGTTGGGCGGCAGGGAGAACGACCGGCCGCGGGCGTCGCCCAGATACAGCCGCGACCCCTCCCCGCCGATGAACGTGTCCCGCGCCATCGCCTGGGCCAGCTGGCCGTAAAACCCGGCCAGGGCGTGGCCGACGTCGTCCCGCCGCAGGATCGTCAGCATGTACCGCAGGCCGTAGAGGACGTTGTTGCCCGGCACGCCGTTGAACAGCCCCTGGTGCGGCATGCTGCGGATCATGCCCATCGCCAGCCCGCCGTGCTGCCGCAGGTAGTCGATGGCCCACGTCTCCCGCTCCGTGCCCATGAAGACGTCCGAGCCCAGGACGTAGGGGATCATCAGGTCGTAGTAACTGCCGAGCTGCGTGGCCGTCAGCGGGTCGAACGGCGTCTCACCGGCCATCAGCGCGATCGGGATGAACGGCGGCGTCACCTCCTTCCGCTCGCTCTTGGCCACCGCGGCGAGGATGGCGGCCTTGTGCTCTTTCGCGATCGCCACGAGCTGATCGGCCCGCTCGGTCTGGCCCAGGTCGCGGAGGACGACGGCCATGTCCCGCAGGCCGCGCCAGCAGGCGGCGTTGGAGCTGAGCGAGAACACCGGGCGGTTGATGTCGCCGGCGTAGCGGTCCGGCGGCACCAGGCCGTTGCCGGTCTTCTTGCGGTTCTCGACGATCAGATCGATCACCTTGCTCCAGACCGGCTCCTTCTCCCGCATGTATTCCTTGTCGCGGGTGACGAGGTAGTAGTGGGCGAGCATCTGGAGCTTGTGGCCGCCGACGTGGAATCGCGTGTCCTGGCGGGGGAAGTCGAGCAGCGGGCCGATGAACCGGCGGGCGTCGGCCGTCTGGCCGAAGAGCATCATCGCCCGGGTCGCGTCGCCGCACTCGCCCTCGTACAGGTGGCTGTAGGCGTTGTTGGCGCTGTAGTGCATCCGGTCGCCGACGGCGATCATCGCGTTGCCGACGACCAGCGACCGCCAGGCGTTCTGGACGAGCGGCTCGGGGATGTCGAGGTGGACGCCGGCGGCGAGCAGGTCCCGCCAGCGGCGCTCGCACAGGTCGCGCTGCTTGGCGTAGAAGTCGGGCGCCGCCGCCGGGGCACTATCGACGGGCTTGGTGAAGATCGTGACGTGGCCGGCGGCGTGGTCGGGTCTGCTCATCAGCAGGTTGCGGGCCGCGTTCCACTCCCAGCCGTCGTCGAACGCGGCGTACACCTTGCCGGCCTTGTCCTTGACGACGCCGCCGCGGCCGGTCAGCATCTCGTACCCGAGCTCGAACCGGAGGCCGAGCCGGCCGCGGTCCTTGCCGGGGAAGTCGAACTTGGCGACGACCGCCCCGGCGGCGGCGAGCGGCTCGTCCACGGCGGCGAACACCTCCTCGCCGTAGGACGCGCCGCCGTGGTCGTACTTGAGGCGGACGATCGGCAGCCAGCCGTCGGCGTAGTGCGGCCCGTCGAGATGGGCGAGGTCACCGCCGAACGGGTCGCCGTCCGGGCCGACGTGGACGTGGACCGGCGTGCCGACCTCGGTCACCCAGTCCGGCTGGCGGGCCAGGGCGTTGATCGCGCTGCCGTTGCTGACCAGCCGGCCCTTCACGGCCGCGCCCGGGGCGCTGAGGGTGATCGGGTAGTAGCGGAAGTCGGTATCAACGTACCGCAGGGGCCGCAGCAGGTCGCGGAAGAACTCGTAGCTCGGCCCGCCCGGCTGGCGGATGGCCGCCTCGGCCCAGATGTCCTGGCGGGCGGTGAGCATCTCGGCCGGCGTCTTGGGAAATGGTGGGGGCGGCTCGGCGGCAACCGCGGCGGCGGCGAGCAGGGCGGCGGCGAGGGCACGGGCGGGGATAGTGGTCGCGGTCATGGTCGGCCTCGGGTGGGTTGTCGGGGGCATTGTAGCCTCC
>DASXAN010001486.1:0-2521 GCA_036406755.1 Gemmataceae bacterium | reverse complement strand
TCGGCGGCGTCGGGGCCGGCGCCGGCGACCCGGCAGCGCTGGGTGTGCTCGTCGACGGGACAGTCGCCGTGTGCCTGGCCGGCGTCAATGAAGTCGCGCTTCTGCCGCCACACGGCGGACCCGTGCGACGCATCACGGTCGGTCGCCGGCCGATCGCACTCGTCGGCGGGCCGGCCGGGCAACTCATCGCCGTCAACACGCTCGACGATTCGCTGTCCGTGATCGACCTGCATCGCGTTGCCGTCGCGCGGACGATCGCGCTCGGCCCGCGGCCGCCGCTGACGGCGCGTGACCGGGGCGAACGCCACTTCTACGACGCCCGCCTGTCGGCGGACGGGTGGATGAGTTGCAGCAGCTGCCACCCTGACGGCCACACGACCGGCCTTCTTTGCGACACACTCGGCGACGGCTCCTACGGCACGCCGAAGCGCACCCTCACCCTGATGGGCACCCGCCTGACCGACCCGTGGGGGTGGACCGGCCAGTTCCGCTACCTGCACGACCAGACGGAGCAGTCGCTGCGGCAGACCATGCACACGGCCGACGTGACGCCGGGCCTGATCCGGGAGCTGGACACGTTCCAGTCGTCGCTGCCGGCCCCGCCGCCGGCCGAGCCGGTCACCGACGACCCGGCCGACCGGGCCCTGGTGGAGCGCGGCCGGTCGGTGTTCGAGGCGCACGGTTGCGGCGAGTGCCACGTGCCGCCGCTGACCTACTCCTCGCACGGCATCCATGACGTCGGGTTGGCCGACGAGCGGGGCGTTCGGCGGTTCAGCCCGCCGTCGCTGCGGGGCGTTGGCCACGGCCGGCGGTTCCTGCACGACGGTCGGGCCGGGTCCCTGGCAGAAGTGTTCACGAAGTACCGGCACCGGGTCGGCGAGGGGATCAAGGGCGACGACCTGGCGGCGCTGCTGCGGTTCCTGCGGAGCATCTAACCGTGAGCGCGCAGCGCTGAGCACGCCGCGCGAGCAAGGGCGTTCCCTTGCTGGCGCTGCGGGCTCAGCACGTCAGGTCAGGGACCACCCCGCCCGGTACTCGCGGCCCAGGTACTGCTCCGCCGCCGGGGCGTTCGGCAGCCGCAGGTTGACGTGGTCCCATTCGATCCGCTTGCCGGCCCGGAACGCCACGTTGCCCAGGTGGTTGGCCTCGGTCAGCGGGCCGGCGTAGGTGGCGAAGTCGCTGCCGCACCGCGAGCCGGTCTTGCACGCCCGCACCCACTCGGCGTGGTGGCCGTCGGCGCCGCCCTCGGCCGGCGGGTCCGGGATCGACTTCGGCGGCGGCTGGTAGTCCTTGAACTCCTTCTCCGGCAGCAGGACGTGCTTGCGGTAGTCGGCCAGCAGCATCCCCTTGTCGCCGACGAACAGCACGCCGTCCTTCCACTGCGGGATCTCCTTCCGCTCCCACAGGTCCGGCTTGCGCTGGCCCTGGTACCAGACCATTTTGACCGGCGGCAGGTCGCCGCGGGGGCCGTACTCATACACCGCCCGCATCGACGCCGGGGCCTGCTCCGGGTTGGGCGGCGGGCCGTCCGCCTCGATCGTCCGCGGGGCGTCCAGCTTCAGCGCCCACCACGGCAGGTCGTTGGAGTGGCTGCCCAGGTCGGACATGGTGCCGTTGCCGAAGTCCCACCACCGGTACCACCGCGGTCCCGGCAGGTAGGCGGCGTGGTACGGCCGGTACGGGGCCGGGCCGAGCCACAGGTCCCAGTCCAGCCCGGCCGGCGGCGGCATCCCCTCCCGCGGCCGGTCCATCGTCACCCAGTGCGGGTCGCCGTACTTCTTCGCCTCCTCCGGCGTCTGCCAGCCCCACGTCCGGTTCACCCAGACGTGGCACTCGCGGACCGGCCCGATCGCCCCGGCCTGGACCAGTTCGACGACGCGGTGGTAATTGGGGTTGCCGTGGTTCTGCGTGCCCATCTGCGTCGCCACGCCGGCGGTCCGCGCCGCCTCGGTGATCAGCCGGCACTCGCGGACGTCGTGGGTGAGCGGCTTCTCGCAGTAGACGTGCTTCTTCCGTTTCAGGGCCGGCATCGTCGCCGCGGCGTGCGTGTGCTCCGGCGTGCTGACGACGACGGCGTCGAACTCACCGTCCTTGAGCGCGTCGTACATCTTGCGGTAGTCGCGGAACGTTTTCGCGTGCGGGTGCTTCGCCGCGGCCTGGCGCAGGTACGACTCGTCCACGTCGCACAGGGCGACGATGTTCTCGCCGCCAAACTGGCCGAGGTTGTGGGCGCCGCGCTTGCCGCAGGCGATGACGGCGATGTTGAGCTTGTCGCCGGGCGAGCGCGAGCGGACGAAGGCGGGGCAGCCGAGGGCGACGGCCCCGGCGGCGGACGCCTGGAGGAACCGGCGGCGGGTGACGCGGGCTTGCCGTGACATGGCGGGCTCCGGGTGGGGAGAGTGGGGCGGGCGCAATCACGATACCGTCGATTGACACAACATTCCACGCATTTCCGGATTGAGCGTCCCGTGTAGCGGGGAGCCGGAGGCGACCGCGCGGGGCCCCCCCGCGCGGTCGCCTC
>DASXAN010001485.1:0-5760 GCA_036406755.1 Gemmataceae bacterium | reverse complement strand
GCCGCCACGCGCTGCGGAGCGCGAAACTCGCTCCCGCGCTCCGCTGCGCGTCGCGGCTAACCATTCCGCCCGTCCCACAAGTCGCCTTGGGCCAGCGCCAGCATCGCCCGCCGGCACCGCGGGCAGACCCACTGGTAGTGCTCCGCCGTCCCCGCCATCTCGTACCGGTAGCCGAGCTGCCGCTCGACCGTGATCAGGTCCTCGACATGCATCCGCGAGGCGAACGCCGCGCCGCACCGGCGGCAGGTCGCCTGCTCCGTCTGCCGGCCGACGTCCTTGTAGAAGCTCACGCCGAGCTGGGCCGGCCGCATGAACAGGTGGAAGAACTTGCCGAACGGCAGCCACAGCAGCGTGAAGATCACCGTGACGGCGTGCAAGAGCGCGAGGAACTCGTACCCGTGGCCCTTCATCCAGGTGTAGCTGGCCGTCAGCATCAGCCCGGTGACGCTGACGGCGAACAGCAGGATCAGCGGCAGGAAGTCCTCGCCGAACTGCTGCAGGGCCGCCGCCCCGTGGTCCCGCATCCGCCGCCGCATGGCGATCATGACGCCGGCGATCACCAGGATCGACGCCCACACCAGGCCGTGGAACACGAAGAAGCCGAACGCCGAGTGAATCGGGAAGGCAAACGTCGGGAAGCCGAAGACGTAGGTGCGGTACCAGGTCAGGTCGTCGGGCAGCGTCTGGAAGTGGACCCAGCCGAACACCAGCGGAAACGTGATGGCCGCGGCGACGACGCAGCCCCACATGATCAGCCAGTGGGCCAGCCACCGCTCGCGGCTCCGCCGCCAGATGAAGGCGTTCAGCGCGAACCCGTTGACGAACCGCCGGCCGAACTCGGCGAGGTTGCGGCCGAGGAACCGCGGGCGGACGAACAACTGCCAGCCCCGCCGCCAGTACAGGGCGGTCGGCGGCCGCCGGAGCCACATGGCGTACCGGTAGGTGAGGCCGAAGGCGGCGAACAGGCAGCCGAACGTGTACCCGACCAGGGCGGAGTCGAAGTGCGCGAGGTTCCGCGACCCGGCGACGATCAGCCCGGCCAGGGCGGCGGTGACGACCGCGCCCCACGCGGCCGCCTTCAGCGTCTCTCGGGCCATCGGCGCCTGCGCCTCTCCGGGCTGAAGTCGTCATACGGGCGGCCCGCCGGTTCGTCACCGCGCCGCGGCCGGCTCCGGCAGCCCGGCCGGGGCCGACGTCAGCTCGCCGGCCGGCACCTCCGGCTCCGCCGGCTCGAACGAGTGCCCGGTCAGCAGGCCGAGCTTGAACCAGCCCATCGCCAGCACCCCGGCGGCGAAAATCGTGTCCCCGAACACCCGCAGCCACCGCAGCGTGTTCATCGTCGGCGTCTGGAGGAACTCGGCGCTGCGGGCGTACCACGTGCCGTGCTCGACCGCCGCCCACGTCTGCATCATCCCCACCGGCAACAGGCTCAGCGTCACCATCAGCAGCAGGCCGACGTTGATCGCCCAGAAGCTGAACCGGATCGCCCCGGTCTTCCACGGCCGCGGGGTACCCGCGGAGCGGGTCGCCATCAGCCCGCGGACGCAGAACAGCATCAGCCCCAGCCCCAACATGCCGTACACGCCGAACAGGGCGGTGTGCCCGTGCACCGGCGTCGTGTTCAGCCCCTGCATGTAATAGAGCGCGACCGGCGGGTTGATCATGAACCCGAACAAGCCGGCACCCACCATGTTCCAGAACGCCACGGCCACGAAGAAGTAGATCGCCCACCGGTAGCCGCTGACCCACTCCCGCACCTTCGTCAGCCGCAGGTTCTCCCACGCCTCGAACCCGATCAGGACCAGCGGCACCACCTCCAGGGCGCTGAACACCGCCCCGAGCGCCATCACCACCGCCGGGGTGCCGGAGAAGTACAGGTGGTGGAACGTGCCGATGATGCCGCCCGAGAGGAACACGCAGGTCGAGAACAGGGCGGCCTGCGTCGCCGTCGTCGTGCGGATCAGTTGCAGCCGGCTGAACAGGAAGGCGATCACCACCGTGGCGAACACCTCGAAGAACCCCTCCACCCACAGGTGGACCACCCACCACCGCCAGTACTCGGCCATCGCCAGGTGGGTGTGCTTCCAGATGCCCAGCCCGGCGGCGTAGAAGGCGGCAATCGCCAGGCTGCTGATCAGGAACAGCACCAAGAGCGACCGGTGCTCCCCCGGCCGCCGCAGGGCCGGCCACAGGGCCCGGGCCATCAGGAACAGCCAGATGAACAGCCCGGCCAGCAGGAACAGTTGCCAGAACCGGCCGAGGTCCACGTACTCGTACCCCTGGTGGCCGAACCAGAACCAGGCGTCGCCGCCGAGCTTCTGGAGGGCGCTGAGCCATTCGCCGACGAGCGACCCGGCCACGATCACCACCAGGCACACGAACAGGACGTTGACCAGGAACCGCTGCCCGGCCGGCTCGCGGCCGCCGACCGCCGGGGCGACGTACAGCCCGGTCGCCAGCCAGGCGGTGGCGATCCAGAAGATGCCCAGCTGAAGGTGCCAGGTGCGGGTGACGGCGTACGGGAGGATTTTGTCCAGCGGGATGCCGTAGAACCCGGACCCCTCGACGCCGTAGTGGGCGGTGACCACGCCCATCCCGATCTGCACGACCAGCAGCGCCCCGACGACGAAGAAGTACTTCAGCGTTGCCTTCTGCGATGGCGTCGGCCGGTAGCCGAGCAGCGGGTCGCGGTGCGGCACCTCGGCCGGCTCCTCCCCGCCCGGCGGCTGGGCGGCGAAGTACCAGACCATGCCGCCGACCGCGGCCAGCAGCAGCACGAAGCTGAGGACGCTCCAGATGACCGCGTCGGCGGTGGGGCGGTTGTCAATGAGCGGCTCGTGCGGCCAGTTCTGGGTGTAGGAAATCCCCGACAGGTCCGGGCGGTCGGTGGCGCACGCCCAGGCGGTCCACCAGAAGAAGGCGCTCATGGCCCGCTGCCGGGCCGGGTCGGTGAGCGTGCCGGCCGGGATGGCGTACTCCGGCCGGCCGTTGCCGAACACGTCGGCGTAGTGGGCGGCGTTGGCCTCGAACGCCGCCGCCCGGGCCGGGTCGATCGTCACCGCCTCGGTGGCCGGGTCGTGGGTGTTCGCCCGGACGGTCGTCCGCAGCCGCTCCCGCAGGGCCGCCTGCTGTTCCGCCGGCAGGGCGGCGTACCCGCGGTCGCCAGCCCAGCGGTCGAGGACGAACGTCAGTTCGCGGTGCAGCCAGTCGGCCGACCAGTCCGGGGCGACGTAAGCCCCGTGGCCCCAGACGGTGCCGATCTCCTGCCCGCCGAGCGATTGCCAGACGGTCTGGCCCTCGCGGATCTGGTCGCCGGTGAAGAGCACCGCCCCGTCCGGCGTCCGCACCGTCTCGGGGACGGGCGGGGCCAGCGCCGCGATGCGGAACCCGAACCCGCCGAGCACGGCGAACGACAACACCATGACCAGGGAGAACGCCACCCAGAGCCGGGCGTGCGACCGCGGTTGACCTGCCATACCTCACTCCCTTGCGTCGATTCGAGCCAGTTGTCCGGCCGCGGCGGCGGCGAGGACGACCCGGAGCACGGTGTCGCCGACCCGCAGCTCGTCGCCGTCGGCCAGCGGGAAATACGTCCCGTCGGCCGGCCGGTCGGCGGCGGCCGCGTCGGCCGGCCGGCGGCCGATGCTCTTGCCGTTCAGGAACGTGCCGTTGCGGCTGCCCAGGTCGCGGACAGCCGCCCCGGCCGGCGTCACCGCTACCCGGCAGTGGTGCCGGGACGCGGTCCGGGCGTCCCACGTGTTGGGCAGGCTCACGTCGCAGTCCTCCGCCCGGCCGATCACGCAGCTGCCGGCCGCCGGGACGTAGTACGTGCCGCCGGCCAGCGAGCCGGCGACGGCCTGAAGCGTCAACGTGGTGTCCATCGCGTCATCCTCCCCGGGGGCGACACCGACCGTCAGCAGCCCGCCGGCCCGGCGGGGTGGTCCTCGCAACACGAACAGCCGGCCGCCGCCGGCGGCGGGGCGTCCACCACGGCCAGCGAGATCACGTGGGTCGCCCCCGTCCCGGCCGAATGACCGTTCAACGTGCTCAGGAACGTGGCCGCGTCCACCCCGGCCAGCCGGCAGGCCTGGCCGACGCTGACGCCGCGGGCCAGCGTCCGCCGCAACAGCGGGTTGGCCAGCGGCCGGAACCCGAACGCCAGGAACGTCGGCAGCAGCTCCGGCCGCCGCTCCAGCACGGCTCCCACCCGGTGTTCGGCCGTCACCGGGCCGGTGACGGGTTCGTCGTCGGCCAGCATCTGGCCGTGACGCATGACCCGCCACAGGTGAACGCCCCAGACGGCCAGGCCGGTCACCTCCAGCACCCCGCTCACCCCGGTGACGGGAAACGCGGCCGGGACGACGTCCGTCAGCGTCTGGCCGACGACCCGCAGCGTGCAGCCGACGTTGATGAGGACGAACGGCACCCACAGGGCCGGCAGCGCCCGGGCCGGCACGCCGTTGAGGGTCGGCACCACCTTCGCCGCCACGCCGACGATCATCAGGCTGACGAACCCCACGGTGATGGCGTGCCGGGTCGCCCCGTAGTAGGCGTGCGAGAACCCGGTGGCGACGGCCGCGCTGTCCGGGGCCAGCCGCGGCAACAGCACGAACTGGTACGCCGGCAGCAGCGCCAGCATCCCCAGCGACACGAACAGCCACACGTAGGCGGCGCGGAGGAACTTCAACGACCGATCCGGCTCCGCGGCCGGCGTGAAGATGTGCCACCCCCGCACCAGCACGGCCGCGGCCGCCAGGAGCACCAGCACCGACCCGTACCACAGGGCCGCCCAGGCGTGGCCGGCCGACCGCATCAGGACCAGGCCGAGCACCTCCCCGGCGACGGCCGCGTTCAGGACGACCAGGGCCCACCGGCTGATCCGCGGGTTCGCCGCCGGCAGGCCGTAGAAGTGGTGGAAGACCCGCTGGCTGACGCCGAGGATCATCAGGGTGGCGAAGCCGTGGATCTGCACGTCCCGCAGCGGCGCCTGCCAGGTGGCCACCAGGGCGACGAGGTCCGGCCCGGCCGCCCGCAGCGTCGCGGCCAGGTACACCGCCTCGCCGACCGCCTGGATCACGAACCAGACCAGCGCACTGATGATGAAACCGTCGTAAAAGGCGAGCGGCTTGCCGGACGCCCGCCAGGTGGCGGCGAGGACGGCGACGAACAGGCCGATGGCGACGAGTTCGACGACCGCGGCGGCGACCGCCGGCCAGAACGCCCACGGCCAGCGGCCGGCCAGCGGCTCGGCCACCGCCCGGGTGACCACGCCGCCGACCATCAGCCACCAGCTCAGGGTGGCCAGCCGCGGGCGGGCGAGGGTGGTGTGCTTGAACCGCGGGAACGCCTGGTAGGCGAACCCCATGACGAACAGCCCGACCCAGCCGAAGATCTGGGCGTGGCCGTGGGCGTTGACCTCGTGCAGCCCGGCGGCGGCGAACGTCCCGGTGGCGGCGATGCGGAGCAGCAGGTACGCCCCCCAGGCGGCGCCGAGGGTGAGCACGACGGCGATGCCGGCCCGGAAGAACGGGCGGTAGATGGCGTCGGCCGCGGGAGCCGCTTGCGGCTTCGCAGACGAAATTGGCGGGGCCGTCACCGCCGCCCGCAGTTCGGCGATCAGGCGGTCCACCGGCACGTCATGGGCGTGAGCGAAAAACGCGAGTGTCTCCTGCGGCCCGTCCGGTCCGCCGCACCCGCGGAGGCCATACCGGTCGAGGACCGGGCGGACGTGGGGGGCGGCCCGGAGCAGGTCGGGGATGG
>DASXAN010001484.1:0-3915 GCA_036406755.1 Gemmataceae bacterium | reverse complement strand
CGCGCGCAGGTCCGGCGGCAATGCCCGCCGTGCGAACCGGGCGAGGGTTGCCGCCGCGGCTCGCCGGACCAAGCGCTGGGCGCCCGGCCGTGCGGCGTCGAGGCCGACGTCAGAATCCGGCCGCGAATCGGCGGCTGCCGGTCCGGCGGCCGCTCGTTCGCTCTGAAACGTCTGTGCCAGGGCGGGGTGCCCCAGCTCACGGACGACCTTGCCGACGGCCTCGACGAGGTCGTCGACTGCGATGAGGTCGGCGGTCGCGTCGGCGGCGAGGAAGTGAATGACGCCGTCGGTCAGTTCACGGGCCAACAGCGGGTCGGGCCGACCGGTCCGTTCGCCGGCGGCGAACAGGGCCCGGCTGATGCGACCGCCGTCGAACGGCTCCAGCCGGCCGTCCCGCTTCAGGACCCAATTCACCCGCGCTGCGCGGTCCGTCATGCCTGTCGCCCTCCTGGCGGGACCGGTATTGTAGTCGGGCCGGCCGACTCTGCGGAAGGGCGGCCCAGGCGGTGGCGGAGAAAATGCCGCGTTGCTCTGGCGAAGGCCCGCCCGGAGGCGTAAATTGGAAGGACTTATGTCGGCCGCACGCAGCTTGCCCGAAGACTCGACTCGCGCCGTCGGTTCGCACAACGGTTCGCTGACCGGAGGCCTCCCCGCCGTGACCGACGGGCCCGCCCGCGCCGACGCCGGATCCGTGCACGGGTGCCCCGCCCGCGACGTGCCGCCGGCGGAAATCGGCCCGCTGCTCGGCCGCCTGCAAGACAACATCGGCAGCGTACTGCTCGGCAAGCCCGAACTGATTCGGCTGTCTCTGGTGGCGCTGCTCGCCGAGGGCCACCTGCTGCTGGAAGACGTGCCGGGCGTCGGCAAGACGCTTCTGGCCAAAGCCCTGGCGCGGAGCCTGGACTGCTCCTTCCACCGCATCCAGTTCACGCCCGACTTGCTGCCCAGCGACGTACTCGGGACGAGCATCTTCCACCAGCCGACCGGGGAATTCGTGTTCCAGCCCGGGCCGGTGTTCGCCCAGATCGTGCTAGCCGACGAGATCAACCGGGCCACGCCCCGGACGCAGTCCGCCCTGCTGGAGGCGATGAGCGAGCGGCAGGTGTCGATCGACGGCCGGACGCGGCCGCTGGGCCCGCCGTTTCTGGTCCTGGCGACCCAAAACCCGTTCGAGTTCGAGGGCACGTACCCGCTGCCCGAGAGCCAGCTCGACCGGTTCATGATGCGGCTGGCGGTCGGCTACCCCGACCGGCAGGCCGAGCGGGACATCCTGCTCCAGCACCGCGGCGGCGAGCCGGTGGACCATCTCCGGCCGGTGATCGGCACGGCCGACGTGTTGGGCCTCCAGGCGGCGGTCCGCCGGGTGCGGGTCGAACCGACCCTGGCCGATTACGTCCTCGACCTGGTTGAAGCCACCCGCCGGCACCCCGAGGTCACGCTCGGAGCCAGCACCCGGGCCGGGCTGTCGCTGTACCGGGCGACGCAAGCAACGGCCCTGATCGACGGGCGGGACTACGCGATCCCCGACGACGTCAAGCGGCTGGCCCCGGCCGTGTTGACCCACCGCATCCTGACCCGCGGCTTCCGCCAGAGCAGCCGCGACGACACCGCCGCCGCCGTCCTCCGGGAAATCCTCGACACGACGCCCGTCCCGGCCTGACGGTTGCGAGGGGCAGGACTGACCCGGCGGAGTTCGGCCGATGAACACCGCAACAGCGCCTGAACTGAATCCCCTGCCGGCGACGCACGTCCCGAGTCCGACCGCCGATCGGCCCATCAACCACCCGTCTATCCAGGTTCGCCACACGACCACGCTGCCCCGCGAAGGGCGGTATTGGCTACTCGCCTGTGCCGGTCTTTGGCTGACCGGCTGGCTCAAGGGAATCAACCTGATCCTTCTGCTGGCCTACCTACTTGTGCTATTCTGGGTGCTGAACTGGTGGATCGCCCGCCGCGCGCTGCGCGGCACGTTCGTCCGGCGGGTGGTTCGTGGCCCCATCTTCGCCGGGACGCCGATCGTTTGGGAGGTGCAGGCGTCCGTGGCGTCGCGGCCGGTGACGGGTTGGGCGGTCGTGGACGAAGGGCCGCGACACACGCTGCGCTGGTCGCTGCTGAACACACCGGCCGGTGACAACCTCCGGCTCCGCGGCGACGTGACGCTGTCGCAACGGGGTGAATACGGGTGCCCGCCGGTCCGGGCGGTCAGCTCGTTCCCGTTCGGCCTGGTGCGCCAAGAGGTTGCATTCGGGGCGGGCGATCAGTTTACAGTCCTGCCGCGGCTGGGGACGCTGCACGCCGGCCGGCTGCGGCGGTGGCTGATGCACGCCGCCCGGCCGGACGAGCGGGCCCGGCATACCCGCCGGCGGCTGGCCCTGGAGGCGGAGTTCCACGGGCTACGGCAGTTCCGCCCCGGCGACAGCCCGCGGTGGATCCACTGGCGGACGTCCGCCCGGACCGGCGAACTGGTCGTGCGTGAGTTCGATCACGGAACGCACCACGACCTACTATTAATCGTGGAACCGTACGCACCGGCCCCGGACTCTAACTCCGTCGATGCCGCTGTGAACCTAGCCGCGACTATTTGCTGGACGTGGTCCGAAGAGGCCGGGGACCGGGTGGCGCTGGCCGTCCTCGGTCCTGAGCCGGTGGTCGTGCCCGGCGGGGACGGGCCGCGGGCGGTCATGGCGGCACTGAATGCCCTGGCGGCCGTCCGCGGGACGACAGTGACGGACGCCCAGACGGTCGGCCGGCGGCTGCACCGCACTCCGCTACTGTCCGGGCCGGCCTTGCTTGTGAGCACCCGCCCGGATACCGAAACGGCCGACGAGCTGTCCCGAATCCTGGACCGGCCGGTGGCGTCCATGGACGCCACCGCGCCGCCTTCGTTCTATCAGCCGCCGGCCTGATCCGAGGCCCGACGCCATGACCAGCCGCTTTCATCGCAGCGTATACATCACCTTGGGCCTGGCGGCCGCGTGCCTGGGTTACGCCGAGCTGGCCTACCTGCCGGAGATCAGTGCGTTGGCCGTGGTGGTCGGCGTGCTCCTGGTGGTCGCGTACCGGCTCGAAGGGCGGTGGTCGCTGTCGATCAAGGCGGCGAACGTGCTCGGCTGCGTGATCGGCGTGATTGCCGCCATTTGGGTCGCCTACCAATTCGTCCGCCCCTATGGCGCGCTGATCGACCAGCTCCCCTCACCGACCTGGCTACTGCCATATCTCGGCCCCCTGCTGATGATCCTCATCCCGGCCAAGCTCTTCCGACCGAAGCACAACGGCGACTTCTGGGGCCTTCAAGGGATCGGACTGATTGCCGTCGCACTCGGGTGCGCCCTGACCGGCGACCCGCTGTTTGGCGTCCTGATGTTCGCCTATCTGATCAGCGCGACCTGGAGCCTGACGCTCTTCTACTACTACCGCCAGGAGTTCGCCGGGGCGGGCGGTTCGTCGCAAGGCGCCCGCGAGGTCAACCGGCAGCGGCCGCGGGTGGCGGCCGGCCCGCGGACGCTTCCCCAGGCCGGCCGGTGGACGGCCGTCGTCACCGCCGTCGCCCTGGCCCTGTTCCTGTGTACGCCGCGGTGGACAGAGGCGCGGTGGGAGCTGACCGCACAGGGCGGCCGCCTGACGACCGGCGTGGAAGACAGCCGGCCCACCATCGACCTGAATCGCAGCGGCACGGTCGCAGTGAACCGGGAGAAGGCCTTCGAGGTCCGGGCGTACACTCAGCTTCCGCCCGACGCGTCACCGAAGCTCGACCTCGATCCCGGGCAGCGGTGGCGACAGGCATGGTTCGATTCCTATGAGGGCGGGAAGTGGGAGAATCGTCCGTACGATGCGGGCATGCCATTCGGCCCGGGTTTTATCGGCCGGCGATTCCCGGGCGGGCCGCCGGCGGAACTGGGTCGCCCCCGACAACAG
>DASXAN010001483.1:0-1715 GCA_036406755.1 Gemmataceae bacterium | reverse complement strand
ATCTTACTCGTTCGAGAAGGCCGGGCTGACGCTGCACAACCAGCCGATCCCGTGGAACGCCGAGGCCGTCCTGGTCGAGGCCCAGCTGTCGGCCAAGGAGCCGGCCCGCCGCAAGGGCGACTACGGCCTGCGGCTGGCCGGCCGCGACCCGGTCCCGGCCGACAGCCTCCGCCGGGACGAGTCCGACGGCCGGTACCGCGTGTTCTTCCGCCTTCCCCCGCCGCCGAGCACCACCACCGCCGAGCTGCTCTGGAAGGGTCACACCCTCGGCCAGCTGACGCTGCCGGTGATCGACGCGGCCACGTTCGTCGCCGGGCTGCGGCTGCAACTGCCGACGCTGTCCATCCGCCTGGGCGAGCAGAGCGTCGCCTGCCAGACGTTCGTGGCGACGCAGTGCAAGGGGCTGGTGGCCAGCGCCGTCCTGGTCAGCCCGACGAGCCTGGCCCCGCTGGCCGACCTGGGGCTGCACGTCGAGTTCCGGTCGGAGCGGGACGGGACGGTGTTCGACGTGCCGGTGCCGCTGTGCAGCTCGCAGCTGGCCGGGCGGCAGGCGGTGCTGACGGCCGTGCCCCCGCGGTTCCCCAAGCGGATCGGGGCGTGGACGGCGACGTGGCGGGTGGCCGACCAGCCGCTGGCCGCCCAGCGGGTGCGGGCCATCTCGCAGAAGACGTTCCTGCGGTCGCTGCGGGTGTCGGACACGCGGTTCGTGGTCGAGACGAAGTCGGGGGTGACGCTCCGCCGGCAGGTGCCGCCGCCGGGCGAGGCGGTCCGGGTCGGGCCGTGCTTTTTGGTGTCGAGCCGGGAGCCGGGCATGGCCGGGCTGTGCCGGTTGCAGGTCCACGCCCAGGTGGCCGGGGCGGTGGCGCCGCCGCTGCTCTTGGAGCAGGCGCTGCTGGTGACGGACGGGCCGACGATCTTCGCCCCCGGCACGGTGGACGCGGCCGACGTGCAGCAGGTGACGACGTTCGAGCTGCGGCAGCGGGGGGAGTTGCTCGGGGTGCTGTCGCTGTGCCCGGTGCCGACGGCGAACTTCACGGCCGAGGGCGGGTTCAAGGCGCCGGCCGACTTCGCCTGGACGCCGACGGCCGAGGAGGAGCTGAGCGAGCGGCTGAGCAAACTGATGGACGGGCCGAAAGGTTAGCCGCGACGCGCAGCGGAGCGCTCCGCTGCGCGTCGCGGCTAATCGGCTATGCCGCCTTGGGCACCTGTAACTCCGACTCCCACCGTTCCCGGTCCAGGTGTGGGGCGAACGGCCGCCGGCCGCTGATCAGCCGGCCAATCCGGTACCGCAGTTTCCGCCCCCACGGCAACGGCTCCCGGGCGTACCGGCCCACCAGCCGGCGATAGTTCGCGTACTCCGCTTCCGTCGGCGGCCGCCGCCCCTCCCGGAACGCCACCGCCCAGACGCTCGCCGGCCGCCGGGCCGCCCCGTGCCAACCGATGATCCGCGACGGGTACCGGTCCAGCAGCACCTCCAGCGCCTGCGGGGTGAACCGCCAGTAGTCGCTCGGGTAGCCGTGCTGGTGAAAGTAGAACGGGCAGGACACGACCAGCACCCCGTCCGGCCGGAGCACGCGGTACACCTCGTCGAACCCCCGCCAGAAGTAGCGGACGTGCTCGAACGTGCTGACCGCGACGACGGTGCCGACCGACCCGGCCGCCTGCGGCAGCGCCTCGACGCTGGCGACGCAGTCCACGCCCGGGCCGGGACGGAA
>DASXAN010001482.1:0-5308 GCA_036406755.1 Gemmataceae bacterium | reverse complement strand
CGTGAGCCGCCGGGTGGCCTGCCAAACCACGGTGACTTGCGGGACCACCCGGCGGCCGGGATACCCAGCGCAGCTGGGTCGCCCGCCGGTGCCGCGGTAGAATGGCCGCGGAGGACACTCACATGATCAAGACGGTTCAAGGCACAATCCGCGGCCGAACGATCGAGTTGGCCGAGGACCTGGGGCTACAAGACGGGCAGGAGGTGCGCATCCAGGTGACGCCAGTGGTGCCGCCGTCCGAGCCGTGGGGCGAGGGAATCCGGCGGAGTGCGGGGGCACTGGCGGATGACCCGGAGTGGGACGCGATCATGGAAGAAATCCACCAGGCCCGAAAGCTAGAGCGCCGGCCCCCGCCGGAGGACGAATGACGCATCTCCTGGACACCGACATTTGCTCGGCCCACATGCGCCGTCCCGCGGGAATGGCTCATCGATTCGTCCAATATGCCGGCGGACTGGCGATCGCCAGCGTCACCCTGGCTGAGCTGTATGCCGGTGCGTACAAGCGGGTCCCGCCGACCAAATGGCTGACCCTGATCGGGGACTTACTCCGGGATGTGGCGGTTGTTGATTTCGATGCGGCGTGCGCGGAGCAGTTCGGCCAGATCCGCGGCCCGCTGCTCCGCCGCGGCATTCAGGTTCCGACCGCCGACCTGATGATTGCTTCGGTGGCCCTGACCCACAACCTGACCCTGGTGACGCACAACACGGCGGACTACCAGCACATCCCCGGCCTGCGGCTGGACGACTGGCTTACGCCCTAAGCGGGCCGCCTGTTTGCCATCCCGCCGGATGCAATTCCGTCCGGCGAATGATGTCAGGGAAGAGAATGGGACCTTCAGACTTGGTTAAAGATGAATGTTCCTGGCCTGTTCCCTTGGCCTGCTCATTCAACGATTGCCCGATCCGCCTCGGCGAACGACTCCTTCGTGTAGGATGCGATGCAGTCGCGTCCATTTTCCTTGGCGAAGTTCTTTGCCCGCTCAGCCTTGTTGATGAGTTCCATGTTCGATAGCGGGCAGGTCGCGCCGGCGACGCAGAAGCCGATCGAGACGTGCGTGCGGAGTTTGGTGCCGTCGTACTTAAGGTGCTTCATCCGGGCCTGGAGTCTCTTGAGCAAGGCAGCAGTCCAGACGCGGTCGGAGTTGGGAAGGAGGAGCCCGTACTCGTCGCCGCCGTACCGGTAAGCGTAGCCGTGGCCGAAGACTTGGCTTTCCAAAGCCGTCATGAACGGTGGCAGAACGACCTTATCCACTCTGGTTTCGCCGAGTTCCGTGTTGAACTGCTTGAACTTGTCAATGTCTAGGAATGCGACGGACAGGGGGACTCGTCGCATTTGGCATTTGGTTCGGTAGTGCGCTAGGTCGGTCAGGAACTGCCGCGGGGCCTGCAAGATGTGGAATTTCTCGTCGTACTCCCGGGGCCGTTCGGGGCCTTCCTTACGGGAGAGTTCTTCCATCCGCTCCAGAGTCAAGTAGTCGCTCAACCGTGGAATGCGGTTCGGCTCGATGTCCCTCAGCTCGCCCGAGCTGAGGAGCATGTCGTAGGGGAAAAGCTGGGCATCCAGGGACGCCGACGTTTCGATGTTGGAGCTCTTTGTCTTCGCCGCCTCGATGCGTTCAGCGAGGAGCAGCCGCCGTTCGAGGATGATGGCTTTGAGCGACTGGAAGATTGGGGTCCCGCCGGCGGCGACGCGCGGCGGCAGGTCGTGCCCTTTGAAATAGATTGCGAGATCGTTGACATCGGCTTGGAACTCGCGGAAGCGCGTGTCCGGCTGGACCGCGTTGCCGAATTCGGCCAAGAGCATCATGTTCAGCCGCCGCATGTGTTCGGTTTCGAAGTCTGCGATGATGTCCGCGACCCCCTTTTTGGCCTTGGAAGGCAGGTGCATTAGGGAAATCGGTGACTCGGACACGTACAGGTCGCCCGGCGAGGAATCCACGGAATACCTCCCTTCGGGAGTCGCCTGCCGTGAGTAGTCACCACAAAGTCGCTCGGAGTTGCGGTCGCTGAATGCGAGAATAGCTTCACCAGCGTCGATCGTATGTCACGGCTGCTTCCGGTAGCGGTCCATTTCTGCCTCCGGGCACAAGTCGTCGGCCGACGCCGCGTCGGCGATTAACTCGGCATCGGGCAGAATCTGCCGGCCGCGCTCGTAGGCGTTCCGCTGCTGCACCTCGGCGGCCCGCTGGAGCCGGTCAAGTTCCGGCGGGGTGAGGAAGTACCCCAGCGTCCGGCCGTTCGCGTCGGTGATCTCGGTCATCCCGGGGACTCCGTGGGCAATCGAATTCACCACTCAGTATACCGGCTCACACGTCGTCACGTCACGGCTCAACCCGTTCGCCTGCCCCGTCACCAACCCGGCAATAGCGGCTTCAGCGGCGGCAGCTCGCCGCGGTCCCGGTACTTGTCGTCCTCGTTCGGCAGCCGGTACCGGTACGGGTCGTCCCGCCGGCCGCGGCCGCTCCGCCGCACCAGCCCCTCCTCCGTCGCCCGGTTCAGCCACTCGTACAGCACGCTCGCCGCCGGCCGGTCCCGGTCCACCGGCCAGTCGTGCAACAACTCGTGGTGCGTCGCCGCCGCGGCCCGCTTCGCCAGGATCAGCCGCACCTGCTCCCAGTTGTCCCGGTACCGCCGCTCGTACGGGTCCTCCACGGCCGCGAACCCGCCCGTCGCCGGGTCCCACTCGTAGACCAGCCGCCGCGGCGTCGCCGCGTGCCGCGACAGGCCGACCAGCCGCCGCCGCCGTTCGTCGCATGCCAGCCAGCCGACCCGGTGCAGCTCCAGGATCACGTCCACGAACCCCAACAGCGCCCCGCTGCCCCGGGCCGTGCTGCCCTCGTCCCGTGGCACCCCGGCGGCGGGCGCGGTAGGCTGGCGGCATGAGACGCCGCCGGCTGGTTGTGGCCGCTGCCGCCATAGTTACTCTACTGGGGGCTTGCTTACTCTGGGCCGGCCGACCGTCCTCGGCGGAGCAGCGGGTGGTGGGCGTTTGGCGGCACTACGACCCGAACACGCGGGAGTTGAGGTACACGATCGTCTTCGCCCCCGACCGCCGGTACTGGACTGAGCCGGCCTCCACGCCGGAAGCCCCCGGCCCGGCGGGCCGCTGGGCGATCCAGGGCGACTCCATCCTGTTCGACTTTGACGACAACCCGGTCCGGCGAGCGTTCCGACCGGTGGCCCGGTTTCTGGGACTGAGAACCAGTGTGGTGCAGAGTTACCCGATCAAGATAATGACCGACCGGCTAGAGGTGACCGGGGCGGACGACCTCCCCCACGTCTGGACCCGCGCCCCGGCCGACTGACCCCGTTTGCCCCCGCCTGATTCCAGCAGAATCCTGCTGGAACCATCAGGGCTGCTGGGACCAGCAAAGCTCTGAAGAGGTGTGGGGCGACCCGGGCGGAATCAATCGTAACCGCCGGCGGTGGGGGTGCGAGGTCGGTAGGAAAGCCGAACCCCGCCGGACCAGGCTGTAGGGTGGGCCGAGGGCAACGAGGCCCACCGACAACTGATCGGTGGGCCTCGTGGAACTCGGCCCACCCTACGATTCCTCCCCTCCTCTAAGAAGGAATGGGGCCAGGGGGGTTAGGTTCTTTTGCCGGCTGACCCGGTTTCCGCTTTTTTCTCTTTTTCGCGCGAACCTTCCCGCCGGCCGGGCCGTCTGTGGAATACCCGCCCGTCGGGACTCGCCCAGATTTTTTCGCAAGGTCCGGCGCAGCCGGGCGTATCTCGGGTATGATACGCTCGTACGTCGGTTCGAAGATCGGTTCCCCGAGATGAGGATGAGGTAACTCTACCGCTTCCTAAGTCGTCCCCCTGGCCCGGCGTCCGCCCGACGCCGAGCCGTCAGCAGCTCCTCTGTGAGCCGGAGGTCTGTCATGGTGCTGAAGCTGGAATCGCTGTCGCAACGCCTGTCGGGCCACGACGTTGTCGTGACCGGCTCGGAGCGCACGGATTCTCGGCCGGCCGTGCAGGCCCCGGTCTCTGTCTCCTCCGAGCGGCTCCCGGCCGCCGATGCCGACCGCTTTAACCCGCAGGGGTATCCCGTGACCGGGATCACCCGGAGCGGGTTACGGGCCGGTCGGCCCGTCGGTGCGATCGGGAGTCTCCTCAGTCGCCGCCTCCCGGGCCACGCCCGGGGCGCGAAGCCGCTGGCGAAACCGCTGGCGGTCCTCGCGAAGCGGGGCGCCCTCGTCAGGGCCGTCGTCTGGTGTCCCACGCGAATGCGTCGGACAGCCATGACGGCGACGCGACGGGGGCTCTGGGCCCGGCCGGTCACGTGACCGGCTGAGGGACCAGCCCCAGGTAGTGACGGGGACCGGGGTGTGACGGGCCTGTTGCCCGTGCGCCCCCACGGCAATCCCTGCGTTCCCAGGTATTTCGAGAGATTCGCGGCCCAGTGCCCGCCCCGGCGGGTGCGGTGGCCCGCGTGGTCTGCCCCCGACGTGCGGCCGCCGTGCCGTGGACTCGGGGGAGACGCACCGGCCACCCCCGCCCGGGCGCCGCACCCGGCCCGGGATGAGTCCGTGGTCCGTCGTCCGTGGTCCGTAGCAACCAACCCGCCGGTTTTGCTACGGACGACGGACCACGGGCCACGGACGGAGCAGGAGAGGAGGACGCCCATGTGCTGGAACGAGGTGAACGAGCTGGTGCGGCAGGCCCAGGCCGGCGACCGGGTCGCGTTCGGCGAGCTGGTCCGCCGGTTCCAGGGGGCGGTGTTCGCGGCCGCCCTGACCCGGCTGCGGGACGCGGGCGAGGCCCAGGAGCTGGCCCAGGAGGTGTTCGTCCACGCCATGCGGAAGCTGCCGCAGCTCCGGGACCCGCGGTGCTTCGCCGGCTGGCTGCGGCGGATCACCGCCCGGATGGCGATCAACCGGCTGACCCGGCGGGGCCCGGTCCGGGGCGCGGACGCGGAGTTCCTGGACGCGGTCCCGGCGGTGACGGCCGGCCCGCTGGAGGACCTGGTCCGGGCCGAGCAGCGGGCGGCCGTGCAGGCCGGCCTGCGGCGGCTGAAGCCGCTGGACCGGCAGGCGCTGGAGGCGTTCTACCTGCGGGGCCGGTCGCTGAAGCGGATCGCCCGCGAGCTGGCCGTGCCGGTGGGCACGGTGAAGCGGCGGCTGCACGTCGCCCGGCGGCGGCTGAAGGCGGTGCTGGAGGCCGCCCCGGTCCGCCGCCGGCGGCGGGAGCTGGCCTGCGCCTGAGCGGGCGCCGATGATGTAACATGACCCGCCCGCGCTGTCGTGAGATAGCGCGGGCGTTTTTCTTTCTCCCCTCTCCTGGCTTTGCGGGAGAGGGGCCGGGGGTG
>DASXAN010001481.1:0-2694 GCA_036406755.1 Gemmataceae bacterium | reverse complement strand
CGAAACGGGACTTACTGCGTCACGGCCATCAACTTGTGGGCGTCCGCCAGGACCAGGCAGGTGCCGCCGGCGTCGATCAGTCGCTGCACCTGGCGGGCATGGTCGATCGGCGTCGTGAACAACCCTTCGGCCATCTCCGCCGGCAACCCGCTGAGCAGGTACACGTGCGCCTTCCGCACCGCCTCCAGCCATTGGAACGCGGCCGGCCAGTCCGGCGGCGGGACCTCCCGCAATGCCCGGGTCGCGTCGATCGGCTCGTCCGCCTTCAGCATCTGCCGGAACCCGTCGCCCAGCTCCGGGGCGGCCGCGCACAGCAGGGCAATGACGCCGTCGGGCCGTACCACGCGGACGGCGGCCGCCAGCGCCCCGGCCATGTCGGCGAAGTCCTGTCGGGCCGGGTCACCGCTAATCGTGGCCATGACCAGATCGGCCGGCTCCGCGGCGGTCGCCCGCCAGCACCGGTTGAGCCACCGCCGGCCCTCGGCTGCCGTGTCGGCCGGCCCGCCCAGCACCTGCACGACCGCGTCGCCGGCCCCCTCGATCACCTGGACATAGAACGGGGCACCCAGCAGCCACGACACCTCACCGGCTTCCTTCCGCACCGGCCAGGCGTGTTCGGCCGGCGAGTCCATTGTCACCGACCCGTCCCACCGCGCCCGCGCCTCGGCGTCGCTCAGGGCCGGGTACAGCGCCCCCTCGGCCCCGGCGTAGCCGTGCAGCGGGTCGAAGTGCGGGCCGGTCAACAACACGAGCTGGTCGGCATCCACGGCCGAGCGGTTCAGGTAAACCCGCCGGCCGGCCTTCGTACTCGCCAGATAGGCGAGCCGTTTGCGGTCGGCCGGGTCGTGAACCTCCAGGTGAACGTCCTGAAAGGCATCGGGCAAGTCCTCGATCCACGGCTGCTTGGATGCGGTCGGCGGGCACAGGAGCGTCACCGACGCCGGGTCCACGCCGGCGGCGACGATGTGCTCCAGCACGGCCGTGACCAGCTCCGGCAGTCGCGGCAGGTGCTCGTCCACCACCACCGTCACGTGGTCGTCCGGCGTCAGGGCCTGCCGCAGTGGTGGGTAGTGGAGCGGGGATTCCAGCGCGTCGCGCACGGCGGCGACCGGGTCGGCCAGCGGCGGCGGGCAGTCGGCCCGTTCCAGCCGGACGAGTCGGTCCGGCCGAATCTCGAGCGTCAGGTGCTCGCGGCCGAACTCGATGGGGACCTGCATGGCACGCGATTCCGCCGCACGGCCCGCGGTCGGGGCGATGGGGGTGCTATTAATCATGCCCTATTGTCCGGCCCCAGGCTGCCGCCGGCAACCCGCCGCGCCCGCCGCGGTTGGCCGGGGTTGGCCCCGCGTGGTACAATGTGTTGGGCGAACACTTATTCTCCCATTCCCCTGTTGGCGCCGCCCCGGCGGCGCCCGGATGCCTATCGAACGACGTGGTCCGCGCGAGAGGAGGCTGGCCGTGTGGAAGTTTGACAATCTCCCTGTCCCCTCGGTCCAGACCCCTCTGCCGGGCCCGCGCGCCCGTGCGCTGCTGGAGCGGGACGCCAAGTACGTCTCCCCGTCCTACACCCGCGTCTACCCGCTGGTGGTCGCCCGCGGCAGCGGGGCCGTCATTGAGGACGTGGACGGCAACCGGTTCCTGGACCTGACGGCCGGCATCGCCGTCACCGCCGCCGGCCACTGCCACCCCGAGGTCGTGGCCGCGATCAAGGACCAGGCGGACAAGCTGCTGCACATGTCCGGGACCGACTTCTACTACCAGCCGCAGATCGACCTGGCGCAGCGGCTGGCCGAGGCCGCACCGGGGCCGTCCGCCAAGCGGGTGTTCTTCACCAACAGCGGGGCCGAGGCACTGGAGGCGGCGCTGAAGCTGGCCCGCTTCCACACCGGCCGGACGCGGGTGATCGCCTTCCTCGGTGCGTTTCACGGCCGCACGTACGGGGCCATGTCCCTCTCCGGGTCGAAGCTGGTCCACCGCCGCGGATTCTCCCCGCTGGTGCCGGACATTCACCACGTGCCATTCCCCCGCGAGTGTCGCAACGGCGGGAAGTGTCAGGTCATCCGCGACATTGAGATACTCATGCAGCGGGTCGCCCCGCCGGACGAGGTGGCGGCCGTCTTCATGGAGCCGATCCAGGGCGAGGGCGGGTACCACGTCGCCCCGTCGTGCTGCTTGCCGGCGATCCGCGAGTTGTGCGACAAGCACAGGATCCTGCTGGTACTGGACGAGGTCCAGTGCGGCATGGGCCGGACCGGCAAGCTGTACGCCTACGAGCACTGGGGCATCGAGCCGGACATTGTGTGCCTCGCCAAGGGCATCGCCAGCGGCATGCCGCTCGGAGCGATCGTCGCCCGAGACGCGGTCATGGATTGGCCCAGCGGTAGCCATGCCAGTACGTTCGGCGGCAACCCGGTCAGCTGCCGGGCGGCCCTGGCGACGCTCGACCTGCTCGACCGCGAGTACCTGGCCAACGCCGCCGCCCGCGGCGAACAGTTGCACCGCGGGTTGGTGAAACTCTGTGAGCGGCACGACTCGCTCCGCAACCCCCGCGGGTTGGGCCTGATGCGGGCCGTGGACGTCGTGGACCCGGAAACCGGCGAGGGCGACCACGACCGCCGCGACGAACTGGTCCAGGCGGCATTCCATCACGGACTGCTGCTGCTCGGTTGCGGCGAATTCGGGCTGCGGTTCTGC
>DASXAN010001480.1:0-5707 GCA_036406755.1 Gemmataceae bacterium | reverse complement strand
CGCCTGCGTAATGAAGTTGGGCAGCATGCGCCCATCTTCAGGGTCCATGTTCGGGCCATACGTGTTGAAGATGCGAATAAGGCGCACGTCGACACCCATCGACCGAACGTAGATCATTGACAGCGCTTCGCCGAAGCGCTTGGCCTCGTCGTAGCAGCTGCGCGGCCCGGTCGACGACACGTTGCCCCAGTAGTCCTCGCGCTGCGGGTGCTGCTCCGGGTCGCCGTAGACCTCGCTGGTGCTGGCCAGCAGGTAGCGGGCGTTCTTGGCCCGCGCCAGGCCCAGCGTGTTGTGCGTGCCCAGCGAGCCGACCTTGAGGGTCTGAATCGGGTAGGTCAGGTAGTCCACCGGGCTGGCCGGGCTGGCGAAGTGCAGGATGTTGTCCAGCGGCCCGTCCACGCTGATGTGCTGGCTGACGTCGTGCTCGATCAAGCGGAACTTCGGGTTGCCGGTCAGGTGGCGGATGTTCTCGTGACGGCCGGTAATGAAGTTGTCGACGGCGACGACATCGTGCCCCTCGGCCAGGAACCGCTCGCACAGGTGGGAGCCGATGAACCCGCCGCCGCCGGTGATCAACGTGCGCACAACGTCACCCTCCAGACCTCCCGCCCCGCCGCGAGCGGCGTCACTTCCTTTCAATACGGTCCCGCCCGTCGGTCAGCCACTCCAGGTTGAACTTGGCCAGGCTGAGCGTCCGGCCCGGGCCGGTGCCGCGCTCGAAGAAGCAGTAGATCGTCCCATCCGGGCCGACGGCCAAATCCGAGTAGCCGCTCGCGCCCGGCTCGACCGCCTTCGCCTCCGCCCAGGTGCCGCCCTCGTCGTAGCTCAGCTTGACGGTCAGGTTCTTCCGCTGCCGGCCGCCCGGGTTGTGGGGGTTGGCGAACAGCACGCGGGTGCGGGGGTTGTCCGGCGGTTCGCTCAGGCGGGCGAGCGTGCCCTGGCAGACCGGCTCCGGCAGATCGCGGTCGTACCGCGGCGGCGACCAACCGGTCTGGCCGTTATCGCTCACCGACACGGCCCGCAGGTGCGGCTCGGGCTCGTGGCGGATGTTGAGCATCACCCGGCCGTCGGCCAGTTGCACGGCCGCGGCCTCGCTCGGGTTGGCCGGGTGCGGGTCGGCGCAGACGACCGTGCCCCGCTGCCACGTCGCCCCGCCGTCGTCGCTCACGATCGTCGAAACGCACGAGGGACGATGGGCGCCGCGGCCCGTCCCGGTCGAGAGCCAGATCGGGACGAGGAGCCGGCCGTCGCGAAGCTGGATGCCGTGCCCGGGCCCGGTCGCCAGCACCTGCCAGAGGTACTCCGGGCGGAACGCGGCGAACGCCTCGGTGACCTCCCGTGGTTTGGCAAACGTCCGGCCGTCGTCGTCGGAGCGAGTGTAGAAGCAGCGGTCGTACTCGACGCAGAACAGGAAGTGCACCAAGCCCGAGCGGTCCGGGATGGCGACCGGGTTGTTGTAAAGGACCTCCCCTTCCTTCCCGAGTTTCTGCTTGACGGCGGCCGGGTTCTTGGCGATCGGCCCTTCAACGGCGGGCAGCTTCGCCGGCGGCGACCAGGACCTGCCGCCGTCGGTGCTGCGGCGGAAGACGATGTCGGTCGCACCCCAGTCGCCCTTGTCCGACGTGCGGGCCTCGCAGTAGGCGAGCAGCGTCCCTTTGGCCGTGACGACCAGGCCGGGGATGCGGTAGAGGGTGTACCCGCCGCGGCCGGCCTCGAACAGGTCGGTCCGCTCCAACGCCGGCTCGGCGGCCGGCGAGCGAGGTTGCGTCAGCGCCCCGAGGATGATCCCCACGGCCAGGATGATGCGGCGCATCGCGATCACTCCCGACCGGCCGACCGTCCGGGCGGCGTGTAGTAGCCGCCGCGGCCGTGCTTCTGGATGTACCGTTGCTGGTCTTCGGGGGCCGGCCAGAAGTGCTCGGCCGGCGCGATGGCCGTCAGCACCGGCCGCGGGAACCGGCGGCTCCCGGCCACCATCGCCCGGGAGTGCTCGGCGATCGCCTTCTGTTGCGGGGTGTGGTAGAAGATGACCGACCGGAACTGCGGGCCGACCGCCGACCCCTGCCGGCCCATCTGCGTTGGGTCGTGGCAAGTCCAGAACACCTCCAACAGCTGCTGGTATCGCACCTTGATCGGGTCGTACTCGATGTCCACGACCTCGACGTGCCCGGTGTCGCCGCCGGCCACGTCCTCGGCCGTCGGGTTCTCCACAGTACCGCCCATGTAGCCGACGGCCGTCGCGGTGACACTGCGGACGGTGCGGAACGCTTCCTCGGCGTACCAGAATCGCCCGGCCGCGAACGTCGCCTTCGCCATGACCCGGCCCCCGCAGGCTGGGCGTCATTGTACCGACGGCCGGGCGGCCGGCGCGGGTTCACTCCGTCACTTCAATTCCGGAATCCCCGCCGAGATGCCGTGTGCGACGGGTGTCTCGCCCGTGTGGGAGCCGAGCAGGGCGAGACGGCCGTGGCACACCCGAACGTGAGCTAGATTCTTTGACAGGAGGCCGCGATGAAGTCGCTCCCGGTCGTTTTCCTGCTCCTGACCATCGTTTCCGTCGGTTATTCGCCGCTGGTCGAAGTCGTCGAAATCGACCCGGTGACCCACGCCGGCAAGATCGCCGACCCCCGCCCGGGCCTTGTCATTTCCACCGGCCTGTCTGTTGCCGTGCTGCTCGCTTCCGTCGTAGTGGCGCAGAAGATGCCCGCGGCGCGTGCCGCACTTCTCGCGCTAGTCATGGCGGCCAACGGCTGTTTGCTCGCCATCAACTTGGTCGTGATTCTCAACTAGCCAGTACCTCGTCGCCCCGGCAGTCACTTCAACTCTTTGATGCGGGCGTTGCGGACCTGGACTGGCACCGCGTCGCGGCTGAGGTGCTGGAAGCCGATGTGCCCCTTCCGCGGCCGGTCCTTGACCGGCGGCGCGTCCGTCCCGTCGTGCCGCTTGACCGGCTGATCGAACTTCGTCAGGTCCACGTCCTGAATCACCTGGCCGTTGAGCGTCACCTTGAGCCGCTCGCCGCGTAGCTCGACGCGGAAAGCGTTCCACTCGGCCGGCTTGTAGACCTGCTTGGACGGGGCGATGGCCCGGTAGATGCCGCCGGTCAACTCCGAGTCCTTGGCCTCGGTGTTGTACCGGAAGTCGGCGACCTGCAGCTCCATGCCGTCGAACGCCGGGTCGCCCTTCAGCGGGGCGCGGAGGGCGACGCCGCTGTTGCCCCGCTCGCCGAGCTTGATTTCGAACTCGAGGACGAAGTCGGCGTACTCCTTCTCGGAGATGAGCCAGGTGCCGCGCTGCTGCGGCGAGGTCAGGACGCCGCCCTTCACGGTCCACCGCACGCCGGCCGGGGCGGGCTTGGCCAAGTCGCTCCACGTCGTCACCCGCCAGCCGGCCGGGACGCCGTCCGTCGGGAACAGCGGCACGAAGCCGTCGCTGTCGGCCGCCGCGGCAAAGGGGGCGAGGAGAACGACGGCGAGTGGAGCAATGGAGCGCGGCATCGCGGAGGCCCCCGACACGGGCGACGGGGACATGGTCCCGCCGCCGTGGCCCGTCGTCAAGGGGTCGGCTCGCGCTGGCGCGGCGGGTTGCTTGACGCCGCGGCTTTCCATACACAAGGAAACTCGCGCCCCGCAGGAAGGACCGCGCGGCGGTCGGGGGACGCGTCCGGTAGGCCGCCCGCGGGGCGGGCCGACGAGGAGAGCTATGAAGTCTACGGTTCTTGCGATGGGCCTGGTGGTGGCTGGGGTCGGCGTGGCGCGGGCGGAGTCGCGGGGCGACCCATACCCCGCGGCCTACGCCGCGAGCATGGCCGACCGCCTCCCCCTGGTGGTGTTCGTCGGCCAACCGGCGCGGGACGTGCCCGGGGCGCGATCGATTTCCGTGCGGACTTTCCCCGAGGCGGCGGCCCCGTCCGTGGTGGTCGGCGTCGTCCGCGGCGGAGAGATGGTGCGCGACGACCTGGCGGGGACGCCGGACACGCCGGCCATCCGGGCGGCGGCGGCGGGCCTGTCCAACCCCGCTCCGGTCACCGTGACCAGCCGGTACGCCCCCGGCTCGGCCGAGGCCCTCGACGAGGTGAACGCGGCCCGGGCGGCCCGCCGCCTGCCGCCCTTCGTCCGCGACGCCGGCCTGACGGCGGCCGCGGCCGCCTGCGCGGAGTACCGGGCGGCCCGGCTGATCGCCGGCCACACGGGCAACGACTTCGCGGCGGTGCCGCCGGGGTCGTGGGCCGCGTCGTCGGGGTGCGCCGCCTGGGAGCCCGGGTTCGGGTGGGCGTCGTGCTGCACCTACGAGCGGTACACGTACGCCGGCGCGGCGTACGCGGTGGGGCCGGACGGCCGGCGGTACATGCACCTATTCGTGCGGTGACGGGCGGCCGGGGACCGCGAACCCCGCGTCACTCCGACTGCCGAACGGTTTTCCGCCGCGGGGCCAACCGGACCCCGTGGCGGGCGGGGGGGACGCGGTGAGTGCGGTAAGACCGCGGGGGCGAAATGAGCGGCACCGTCCGGAATCACCTGAACCGGGTCACCGCCCCAGCAGCCGCTCGGCCTGCTGGATGAGGTCCCGCACCCGCCACGGCCGCTGGTGCAGCGACAGCGACTCGTCCTGGGCCAGCCACTGCCGCACCCGCTTCTCCGCGGCCACGGCCGTCGAGTGGTTCCGCCCGCCGAAGTGCTGGCCGATCTCCCCGTACGACGACGCCGTGTGCTTGCGGGCCAGGTACACCGCCAGCATCCGCGGGTGACTGACCGACCACGCCCGCGCCTTGCTCTGGAGCGTCCCGGCCGGCAGCCGCAGCACCTGGCACACCGCCGCATCGATGTCGGCCAGCGACACCACCCGCACCGCGTGCCGCAGCAGGTCGCCGAGCGCCTCCCGAGCCAGCGGAATGTCCACCGGCCGGCCGGTGACCTTGGCGTAGTGCCGCAAGCTGTTCAGTGCCCCCTCCAGCTCGCGGACGTTGCCCCGCAGCTGGTCGGCCAGGAACCGCAGCACCTTCTCGTCGATCAGGGCGTTGAGCCGGGCCGCCTTGGACCGCAACAGGTCCAGCCGGGTGGCGGCGTCGGGCGGCTGCAACCCCCAGACGGCCCCGCCGAGAAGCCGGTCGGCCAGCTCCGGCAGGAAGTCCTCTGTCAGCCGCGGGTGGCAGTCGCAGGTGACGACGATCTGCTTGCCGTCGGCCTGGAGGCTATCGAAGGTGTGCAGGAACTCCTCCTGGGTGGCCTTCTTGCCGACCAGGAAGTGCAGGTCGTCCACCAGCAGAACGTCCACTTCGCGGAAGTGCTTGCGGAACCCGGCCAGCTTGCCGTGCCGCATCGCCTGGACGAACCGGTTGGTGAAGTCCTCGGCCGTGACGAAGGTGATCCGCCAGTCCGGGTGCCGCTTCCGCAGCGCGGCGTAGACGCCTTCGAGCAGGTGCGTCTTGCCGGTGCCGACCGGGCCGTGGATCACGAGCGGGTTGGCCCCCTGCCCCGGGGCCTCGGCGACGCTCTGGGAGGCGGCGAACGCCACCCGGTTGCACGGGCCGACGACGAACTCGGCCAGGCCGTGCCAGCGACGGGCGGACCGGGGCGTCCGCGGGGACTGCGGCCGGGCCGGCTGCGGGTCGAACAGTCCGGCCGGCGGCTTCTCGGCGTACCGCGGCTCCGGCGGCGGGGCAGCGGGCGGCCTGGAACAGCGGCGGGTCGATGGCGAACCGGACGGG
>DASXAN010001479.1:0-2160 GCA_036406755.1 Gemmataceae bacterium | reverse complement strand
GGCGGGTCCCGTCCCGGAACCGCACCTCGTACCCCAGGTCCGGTTGCTTCATGGAATCCCGGAACACCTTGAACCGCAGCAGCCCCAGGTAAGGCTCGATGCTGACGATGGTGTCCAGCGGCCATTCGACGGTCTTCCGGGTGATCAGTCGCTTGGCCCGCAGCACCTCGCCGTCGAGTTCGATCCACTGGTACCTGGGCCACAGCAGGAACAGCGCGTACAGGCCCATCGTCACGCCGGTGACGGTCAGCCAGATCCGGACCCGGGCGGCGGTCAGCGGCCGCTCCGGTTCCGTCAGCGGCCCGATCGTCATGCCAATGGCGACGATCGCTACGAGCACCCAGACGGACGTGTGGGAGAAGGTGATCCGGGGCTTGTCGGCGGGCATGTACGGACTCTCCGTCACAGCCCTGATAGGCTATTCGGCCTGGGACCGCCCGGCGATTGCCAGGTGAGCCCTGTCCGCTGCCACGGGCCGGTCAACGGGCCATCCGTGCAGCCGCCCCAGAGGGGATTAGGTAGGGAGACGCGCGACCCGGGTCGTCACTTCGCCGCCTTCATCCCGATCGCCTCGATCGACCCGTTCTCCGTCAGGTCTTTGTCGAAGTGCAAGGTCACGACCGGCCTTCCCCGGCTGGCAACACGGTGCCCGGCGGCTATGCCATAGGGCAAGCCCCCTCGCCCCGGCGGAGGCCCCATGCGCTGCTGCACTCTCCCGGGTTGGCTCGCCGTGCCCCTCCTCCTGGCCTCGGCCGCGGCCTGCGCCGGTGACCCGCCGGGGCCGCCGCCGACGGAGCCCTTCCCGGGCCGCGGGGATGTCGGCGCCGTCCGGCACCCCGGGTCCGCCGCGTTCGACGCCACGACCCGGACCTACACCCTCACGGGCGGCGGCGAGAACATGTGGGGGCCGAAGGACGCCTTTCAGTTCGCCTGGGCGCAAGCGTCCGGCGACGTTGCCCTCGCGGCCGACGTCGCCCTCGTCGGGGCCGGCAAGAATGCCCACCGCAAGGCCGTCCTCATGGTCCGCCAGGGCCTGGAGCCCGACGCCGCCTACGTGGACGCCGCCCTGCACGGCGACGGCCTGATCTCGCTCCAGTTCCGCGAGGCCAAAGGCGCGGCGACGCACGAGGTCCAGGCCAACGTCGCCGGCCCCCGGCGGCTGCGGATCGAGAAGCGGGGCCCGTACGTCCGCCTGTACGCCGCGGCCGAGGGCGGGCAGCTCCGGTACACGGGCGCGGCCGTCCGCGTTGACTTCAAGGGGCCGTTCTACGTCGGCGTCGGCGTCTGCGCCCACGACAACGACGTGACGGAGACGGCCGTCTTCCGCGACGTTGATCTGGCCGCGCCCCTCCCCGCGGCGGCGGGCCGGCCGACCGTTTACAGCACGCTCGAAACGCTGTCCGTCGCGTCCACGGACCGGCGGGTCGTCCGCGTCTTCCCCGGCCGCGTCGAGGCGCCGAACTGGCTGCCCGACGGCCGGACGCTCGTCTACAACGCTGGCGGCCGGCTGTACCGCATCCCCGCGGCCGGCGGCGACCCGGAGATGATCGACACCGGGTTCGCCGTCCGCTGTAACAACGACCACGGCGTCTCCCCGGACGGCACCCGCCTGGTCATCAGCGACCAGTCCCGGCCGCCGGGCAAGTCGCTCATCTACACCCTGCCGGTCGGCGGGGGCTCGCCGACGCTGGTCACGCCGACCGGGCCGTCGTACTGGCACGGGTGGTCGCCGGACGGCAAGACGCTGGCGTACTGCGCCGAACGGAACGGCGAGTTCGACGTCTACACCATCCCCGCCGCCGGCGGCCCCGAAACCCGGCTGACGACGGCCAAGGGGCTGGACGACGGCCCGGAATACTCGCCGGACGGGAAGTCGATCTACTTCAACTCCGACCGGACCGGGCGGATGCAGATCTGGCGGATGCGGGCCGACGGCAGCCGGCAGGAGCAGGTCACGTCGGACGGGTTCAACGACTGGTTCCCCCACCCGTCGCCGGACGGCCGGTCGCTGGTGTTCGTGTCCTACGACAAGGACGTGACGGGCCACCCGGCCGACAAGGACGTGACGCTGCGGCGGCTGACCCTCGCCGGTGGCAAGATCGACGTGCTGGGCCGGTTCCTCGGCGGGCAGGGGACGGCGAACGTGCCGTGCTGGTCGCC
>DASXAN010001478.1:0-8555 GCA_036406755.1 Gemmataceae bacterium | reverse complement strand
CCTCGCGGCTAAACGAGGGGTTAGCGAAGCCCCGCCTCGCGCATCAGCCGGTCCGTCGCCTGGTATGCCTCCCGCACCCACTCGACGATCTTCTCGGGCTCCGGCGAATACTCCAGCTCCACCGACACCGCCCCGTCGATGTTCAGGTGCTTGACCTCCCGCAGGTACGGGCCGAAGTCCACCACCCCGCGGCCCGGCGGCAGGTCGCCGTGCTTGACCCCGTCGCAGTCGCTGACGTGGACGTGGATCGCCTGCCCCCGCAGCCGCCGCAGCTCCGCCGCCGGCACCCGGGCCAGGTGCAGGTGCGAGATGTCGATGTTCGCCTTCACCGCCGGGTGGGCCACGTCCGCCAGGAACCGCTCCATCGCCCCGACGCTGTTCAACAGCGACAGCGGGAACGGCTCCAGCTCCAGCGCGATCTGCAACCCGAGATTGGCCGCGTGGTCGCCCAGCGCCTTCAGGTGCGTGACGGCCGTCCGCCACTGCTCCGCCGGCGGGATCACCTCCCGGTTCCAGATGTACTCGCCCAGGACCAGGAGCAGGTTTTTCGCGTCGTACTCGTAGGCGAGGTCAAGGTACTTGCGGCAGCGGTCCAGATGGAACCGCTGCACCGACGGGTTGAAGTCGATCAGCCCGACGGCGACGCAGGCGACCGAGACGATCGGCAGGCCGACCCGTTCGCACTCGCGGCGGATGAGGCGGCGCTCGGCGGCGTCGAGGTCGAGCGGGTCGGCGAAGACATCGATGGCGTCGAACCCGATCTCCTTGGTCATGCGGATGCCGTAGGCGGTGCCCCGCCCGGCCTGCACCCACGCCGAGTTGATCAGCCCCAGTCGCATGGCTTGGCTCCGGAAACCTAACCCCCCGGCCCCCTTCCCTAAAAGGGAAGGGGGAGAGGACCAAGGAGAGCGCGGCGGGTTGTCGCCCGTCGTCTTCTTAGCAGTTCACCCCCTTCCCTTTTAGGGAAGGGGGCCGGGGGGTTAGGTTCTCTTGACCCCCGCCCGCGTGAAAAAAATTTCTCCGGAATCTGAATTTTCGCTGGCCTCGGGTGAGGCGGTAGTGTTAAATGGGCCACACTGCGAACATCCCACCTGCTTCCGGCGCCACAGAGGAGGCCGACATGCGCCCCCCCCACCAAAGGAATCTCATCCCGGCCACCCTGCTGGCCCTGCTCGGCCTGACCGCCCCGGCCGCGGCCCAGGTCGCGGCACAGTACACGCTGACCGACCTGGGCCTGCCCGGCACGTCGAGCCGGGCGTACGGCATCACCAACGGCGCCACCGGGCCGCAGACGGTCGTCGGCTGGCTGAGCGGCCCCGGCCCCCGCCTGGCGACCGAGTGGGTCGGCGGCGGCGCCCCGGTCACCCTCGTCCCGCTGGCCGGCGACACCACCAGCGAGGCCCGCGGGGTCAACGTCGTCAACGGAGTGACCACCCCCGTCGGCTTCTCGACCAACGCCGCCGGCACCGCCGACAAGGCGGTCTCCTGGACCGGCACAGTCCCGAACAACCTGCTCATCACGTCCGCCCCGGCCTTCACCGGGGCCCCCGTGCCGTTCACCCAGAGCCGGGCCGAGGCCATCAGCCCGACCGGGGAGATCGTCGGCCACGCGTACAGCGACGGCAATTTCGACACCGGCAGCCCGAACTTCCCGGCCGGCCTGCGGGGCTTCTACCGATCCCCGGGCGGGGCCGTCACCCGCCTGGACCCGATCACCGGCACGTCGAACTTCCCGCTGGACGCGGCCCTGTCCTACGGCATCAACTCGTCCAGCCAGGTGTTCGGCCAGACGGACGACGGCAGCGGGACGGACATCAACTACCGCGGCGTCCGCTGGGGCTCCCCGAGCGGGTCCAACACCAACCCGTTAATCAACGGCCTTGTCTACCCGACCGCCGCCGGCCTGCCGCAGTACTTCGGGTTCAAGGGCAACAACGCCAACCGCATCGCCGGCACGGCCTCGGACCAGACCATCGCCGCCCAGGCGACCCGGAGCCAGGGATTCGCGTCCGACGGGACGACCACCACCCTGCTGGACAACCTGGGCGGCAACGGGGCCGGGTTCTTCGGCATCGTCAACGCCATCAACAACGCCGCGATCAACGTGCTCGTCGGCGGGTCCGGGTCGGGCGCCGGCCTGGGCAGCGGCGAACACGCCACGGCCTGGAACTGGTCCGGGACCAACCCGACGGTCACGCCGATCGACCTGAACACCCGGCTGCTGGCCAACCCGACGAACATGACGCTGATCGAGGCGTTCGACGTCAACGACAACGGCCAGATCGTCGGCTACGGCTCCGTCGGCGGGATCGAGCACGCCTTCCTGCTCACCCCGGTGCCGGAGCCGGGCACGCTGGCCCTGGTCGGCCTCGGCCTGGGCGGGCTGGCCCTGCGGACCTGGCGCCGCCGGCGGGCCGGCTAAGCCGCAAATCCCAAAACACAAATCCCAAATCCCAAACCCGACACCCGGGTTGGGATTTGGGATTTGTGTTTTGGGATTTCCGTCGGACGGTTGCGGTCCGGCCCCGTCTCGCGTACCATTCAGTGGAGGCCGGCCGGGGTCCGACTCGCCCACGGCCGCTTGCGTCACGACGGCGCGTGCCCCATAATCCATCCAACCCCCCGGCCGGCGCTGGTCGCAAGGATCGGTCTGATGGCCCTGCCCGACGACCCCACGGACGACATCTTCCTGCCGGACGGGCACCTCCGCCGCGACCTGTTCAGCGAGCCGGCCCTGACCGCCCTGCACGAGTCGGTCCGCTACTCCGGCGAAACCCGCTGGGACAGCGTCCGCAGCCCGCACCTGTTCATGGGCCTGCTCTCCACCCCGGACGCGGCCATCCGCAACTGGGGCGAACGCCTCGGGGCCGACCTGCCGCGGCTCTTGGACCAGTTCTGCGAGCTGTTCCACCAGGACGACGGCGAGGGCGGGCACCTCCTGCGGCTGCACCGCGAGTTCCTCTCCGACAACGTCCTGCGGGTGCTGCGGGAGGGCCGCCAGCGGTCGCTCGACCACCAGCGGGACAGCGTCTCGGCCATGGACCTGCTCATCAGTCTCTTCACCACCCCGCAGAGCATCGTGGCCGAGTGCTTCGAGCGGATCGGCGTCACGGCCGCCAAGCTGACCGAGCTGGCCGTCATGGCCGAGCAGTTCGCCAACGCCCCCCGCTGATCTCCCGACACCGCGTCATTCCCGCCGGGCCGAACCTCCCGTCGGGGATTTTTTCACTTTTCTGTCGCTGCCGACAGGTTCGAGCGGGTTATGATGGGGCCTTCGGCCACCGAGACGCCCCCGTCACCCCGCGGAGACTCGGCCATGCGCCGCCTCGTCCTCGCCCTCGCCGCCCTGTCGTGCGCCGCCCCCGCCGCCGCCCAGACCTGGACCGGGGCGGCCATGGACGCCGGCAACTGGAACAACGCCGCCAACTGGAACCCCGCCACCGTCCCCAACTCGGCGACGGCCGACACCGTCTTCACCGACGCCGCCGCGGGCAGCGTCGTCATCCTGTCCACCGTCCAAGACCGGTCGCTGACCTTCAACACGACCACCGGCGCGTACACGCTGACATCCCTCGCCGGCCAGTCCGTCGGCGGCATGCAGTCGATCACCGTCGGCGGCGGGAACACCGTCAACCAGGCCATCGACCTCGCCAACGTCGCCGGCGGCAGCCTGGTGTTCACCGGCACCGGGTCGGCGGCCCTGTCCGTCACCAACAACTCCGACCCCTCGACCAACCCGACGCTGACCGTCGGCCCGAACACCGTGATCGGCACCGCCGGCGGCGGCGGCATCACGGTCGGCGGCACCGGCCGCACGGCGATCACCGGCTCGTTCAGCAACGGCCAGCCGGTCACCGGCGGGCTGACCAAGGCCGGGGCCGGCGCCCTGGTACTGGGCGGCACCGGCGGCAACCTCGGCGGCCCCGTCGCCCTGACCGGCGGCACCCTGCGGCTCGACTTCAATACGAACACGGCGGTCAAGTTCGCCGGCACGAGCCCGTTCTCGTCGGCCGGCGGTGACGTCGAGCTGGTCGGGAACTCGGCCACCGCAATCACGCAGAACACCGGCGGCACGACGCTGACCGCCGGGCACACGCAGGTCAACCGCTCCGGCGGCGCCGCGGCCGTCACCTTCGGGGCCGGCGGCTTCACCCGGTCCGCCGGCACGACCTTCGACGCGACCAACACGGGCACGCTGGCCGTGACCACGACCACCGGCATGACCAACGGCCTGCTCGGCCCCGGCCCCGCGTTCGCCACCCTCAACGGCTCGCTCTGGGCGGGCGTCAGCGGCGGCCAGCTCGCCGGCAACCCCGGCATGGCGGGCATCTTCGGCTCCGGCGTCAACTCCCTGATCTCCGCCAACACGTCGATCCCGACCGTCACCACGAACTCGCTGCGGTTCGACGTCGGCAGCGCGATCACGACGCTGAACGGCACCGTCACACTCCAGTCCGGCGGCATCCTGGTGGCGAACACCGCCGGCTCGCCCACCATCACCGCCGGCACCGTCGCCACCAACAGCGAGCTGATCGTCCACCAGTATTCGCCCGGCACCCTGACGATCAATTCGAACGTCAACGCCCCGGCCGGGCTCACCAAGACCGGGCCGGGGCTGCTCAGCCTCGGCGGGGACCTGACGACCAGCGGCCCGATCAACGTCAACCGCGGCGGCCTCCAGATCACGTCCATCTTCGCCGTCCCCAGTACTGTGACGTCAATCAACCTCAACGACACCCGGACCGGCGGCAACGGACTGCAGCAACTCGTCTTCGACTTCGGCGGCAGCGGGTTCGCCACCGTCTCCCGGCCGATCCGGCTCAGCGCCCACAGTCCCGCCGGGTCGTACGCCAACGTCTTCAGCACCGGCACCAGCGCCAACTTTCTGGTGACGCTGTCCGGCGTCATCTCCTCGGCCCCCGGCGCGACGACCCCGCTCCGCTTCGACGGCGCGGTCGGCGATTCGACCTCGTTCCGGCTGACCGGGGTGAACACGTTCACCGGAACCGTCCAGGTCCAGGGCGGCGCGCTCGGCATCTCCACGAACGCCAGCCTTGGCAATTTGGCCAACGGCGTGGTCCTGAGCGTCGGCAACACCACCGCCGGCGGGCTGGAGTTCGTCAACAGCGGCACCGACCTGGCCCGGCCGGTGTCGATCACCGTGTTCTCCCGCGTCGTCTGCAACGTCGGCCAGACCAACACCATCTCCGGCCCGGTGACCGGCCAGCCGCTGTACAAGGACGGTGCGGGGACGCTGGTGCTGACCAACGCCGGCAACGCCGGCGAACGCGAGGTCCGGGCCGGCACCCTCGCGGTCACCGCGGCCGGCCTGGGCACGGCCGGCGACTACCACCTCTGGGACGGCGCGGCGCTGTCCGCCGTCACCACGGCCACCCTGGGCGCGGCACGGACCCTCACGATCGGCTCCGGGTTCGGCCACCCGGTCGGGCCGGTCCGCGGCACCGTCGACGTCGCCGCCGGCCAGGTGTTCACGCTGGCGGGCCCGGTCACCGAGTTCGCCGCCGTCGGCCCGGGCACCCTGGTCAAGACCGGGACGGGCACGCTCACCCTGACCGGGGTGGGCAACCTCTACAGCGGCGGCACCGAGGTCCGGGCCGGCGAACTGCGGGTCGCCGCCAACGGCGGCCTCGGCCCGGCCGCCGCCCCGGTGACGGTCGAGCCGTTCGGCACCCTGACGTTCACCGGGTCCACGACCACCGGCCGCGCCTTCACCCTCCTGTCCGGCACGTTGAGCGTCGCCGCCGGCCAGACGCTGACCCTGTCCGGGGCGACGGTGGGCGGCGGGTTCCTCCGCGGCCCCGGCACGTACGCGCTGACCGGCGGCACCGCCCTGACCGGGGTGACGACGTTTAACACCACGGTCCTGACCCAGACCGGGGCGGCGTCGTACAAGAACGTCACCCACGGCGGGAGCCTGACCGTGTCGGGCGGGGCGGCCAACCCGGCCGCCCTCGACGGGTTCACGAACCAGGGGAGCGGTGCCATGACCATCGCCACGGCGGCGGGGGTCGGCAGCCAGGTGACGGCCGCGGACTTCCAGACGTACGGCACCCTGACCGTCCAGAACGCCCCCGGCGGTTTCGCCAGCGCCAACCGGTTGACGAACGTCGGCGCCGGCCCGCTCTTTTTCAACGGCGGCAGCCGGACGTTCCTCGGCACCCCGGCGACGGCCGGCCAGCTCGGGGCGGTCCTCGACCTCAACGGCAAGAGCGCCACCGTGGCCGGCGGCCTGCTGGTCAACAACGGCCTGGTGTTCGACTCGACCAACGGCGGCACGGCGACGCTCATCGCCGACTTCGGCGCACTGATCAAGGGGGGTGGGACGTACGGCGTGCCGGTCGTCACGGTCAACGGCGGCCGCTTCCAGGCCGGCAACAGCCCCGGCCGGGCCGAGTTCGGCCGCTTCGCCTTCGGCCCGGGCGGCGTGTCGGACTACGTGCTGGCCATGAACGACGCCGCCGGCACCGCCGGCCCGACCCCGGACGCCGACGGCCGCGTGAGCGGCTGGGGGCTGGTCCGGGCGGTGCAACAGGTCGGCCCGGCGACGACGCAGGGCGACTTCGCCTTCACGGCCGACCCGGCCCACAAGTTGACCGTGGCTCTCCAGACGCTGGTCAACCCGACCACGGCGGGGACGGACGTGCCGGGAGCGATGGACCACTTCGACTCGACCCGCGCCTACGCCTGGCCGGCCGTGACGTGGGCCGGCGCCTACGCCGGCCCGGCGGACGCTGCGGTGCTGGACGCGGCCACGGCGTTCGACACCACCGGGTTACTCAACGCCACCAACGGCGGGTCGTTCGGCTGGGCGCTGGACGCCGCGGGCCACACGTTGTCGCTCACGTTCACCCCGGTGCCCGAGCCGACCACCCTCGCCCTGACGGCCGCCGCCGGCCTCGCCCTTGGGTGGCGGGTCCGCCGCCGCCGCTGACCGCCCGCCGGACCGAAACGCCGGCCGCGAATTTTTCTCCTTTTCTGTCGCCGCCGTCACCGGCGGGTTATGATGGGGGGCCACCGAGACGCCCCGTCACCCCACGGAGACTCGGCCATGCGCTCCCACTGCCCCTTCGTCGCGCTCGCCATTCTCACCGCCGTCGCCGCCCCGGTTCGCGGCCAGACGTGGATCGGCCCCGGCCCCGACTGGAACACCGCCGCCGACTGGACCCCGGCCGTCATCCCGAACTCGCCCACGGCCACCCCCAGCTTCACCGGCAACGACCTCGGCCCCGTCAACATCTCCGCCAGCGTCCAGTCCCAGTCGCTGACGTTCAGCAACGCCTCGGGGGCCTACACCCTCACGTCCAACGCCGGCGTCACCCTGAGCGGCCTCACCGGCGTCACCGTCGGCACCCAGGTGACCGGGCTGGAGACGATCAACCTGGCCAGCGTCGCCGCCGGCAGCCTCGTGTTCACCGGCGGCTCGCCGACGGTCGCCAACCTGAGCACGGCGTCGGCCGCCACGCTGGTGATCGGCCCGGGCACGGTCCTCGGCTCGGCCAACCACGTCGGGCTGACGTTCACCGGCACCGGCGTCACGCAAATCACCGGCTCGTTCGCCTCGTCGGTCAACACCGTCACCGGCGGCCTGGTCAAGTCCGGGCAGGGGACGCTCGTCCTCGGCGGCAACGGCGTCAGCCTGACCGGCGTGCTGGCCCTCACCGGCGGCACGCTCCAGCTGGACTACTCGGCCAACTCGGCGGCGAAACTCGGCGCCGGCGGCAGCCTGAGCTTGCTGGGCGGGCAACTGGTGCTGGTGGCGAACACCACCACGGCGATCACGCAGACCATCGCCAACGGCACGGCCGTTTCCGCCGGCCACACGGACCTGCTGGCCCAGTCGGCCGGCGGCGGCACGATCACGCTGGGCCTCGGCGGCGTCGGCCGGCTGGCCGGGGCCACCCTCGACGTGAACACCGGGGCCGGGTCGCCGGCGTTCTCCGCCGCGACGTCCAACGGCAACATCAACAGCCTGCTCGCCAATGCCGCCCTGACCAGCTCGGCGTTCGCCACCGTCGGCGGCGGGGCCACCTGGGCGACGGCCTCCGGCGGCAACGTCGCCGGCCTGTCCGCCGGCGGGTATGCGGCGAACACCTTCACCACCAACACGAACGTGGACGTGACCGCGTCGGCGGCCCCGGCGGCCTTCACCGCCAACTCGCTGCGGTTCAACACCACCCCGGCCGTGACGCTCACCCTCACCGGCGTCAACACCCTCCAGTCCGGCGGCATCCTCGTCACGCCCTCCGCCAACAACGGCGGCACGATCACCGGCGGCTTTCTGACCGCCCCGAGTTCCGGCGAACTGCTCGTCCACCAGTACAGCCCGTCCAACTTCACCATCAACTCGCAGCTGATCTCCTCGGCGGGGCTGACCAAGACCGGCCCCGGCACCCTGACCCTGGGCGGGGACAACACCCTGCTCCTGACCGGGCCGGTCAACGTCAACCGCGGGAACCTGTCGGTCACGACGGCGGCGGCCGTCAACGCGGCCAGCCAGATCAACTTCAACGACGCCCGCGGGGGCGGCCCCGCTC
>DASXAN010001477.1:0-11854 GCA_036406755.1 Gemmataceae bacterium | reverse complement strand
AGAAGACCGCCTGAAGGCGGGACTCCAACCTTACGGGCACAAGACAAACTCCGGGCTGTTCAGCAGCGCCCAGAAGACGTTCGCGTACGCCTGCTTGCGGGCCTCGGCGTCCCGGCTCGCGGTCACCACCTTCAGGAACCGCTCCCGCTCGTCGGCCCGCGGCAACCGACTGTACGCCGCCAGGAACAGGGTTTCCAGTTTCTCGCCCTCGTCCAGGAACGGCGCATCCACGACGGCCCGCAGCGTCATGCTGTCGTCCAGCGTCGTCGCCTTGGTGATCAGCGACCCGTTCATGAGCAACAGCGCCTGCGGGATGCCGGCCTTGTAGTCGGTGGGCGACGTGCCGCGGGCCGAGTCGAGCTGGGCCTGCAGCGTCCGTCCCTCAGACGTGAATCGCGGGCTGAGCGTTCGGCCCTTCTTCAGACTCAGCGACTGGTCGAGCGCGGCGAACACCTGCTCCGGCGACAGCGTCCGCACCGGCCGCCGGAACGTGCCGGGCGGGGCGTCCGCCGCGCTCGCCTGCTGGTACGCCTTGCTCAGGCAGATGCCCTCGACCAGCCAGCGGAGGTTGAAGCCGCCGGCGGCGAACTTGCCGGCCAGCTCGTCGAGGATCAGCGCGCGCTCCTGGGCCGTGACCGTGTCCAGGTCGTCCACGGTGGACACCAGCCCGGTGCCGCACAGGTCCTGCCAGACGCGGTTGACGACGTTGGCGGCGAAGAAGCGGTTCCGCGGGGCCGCCAGCCAGTCGGCGAGGACGGCCCGGGGCGAGCGGCCGGCGGAGAACTGCGGCGGCGGGCCGTCGAGGAACTTCGCGTCGTACTCCTTGCTGCCGCCGGTCGCGGTGACGCGGACGGCGAAACCGTCGCCGATTTGGCGGGGCGAGGTGCCGGTGCCGGCGAAGAAGGCAGCGAGGCCCCAGAAGTCCTCGCGCTTCCACTCGGCCAGCGGGTGGTCGTGGCACTGGGCGCAGCCGAGGCGGACGCCGAGCAGCCCCCGCCCGATGGCCTCGGCGACGCGCTCCGGGCTATTGCCGACGGCGAAGTAAAAGCTCGCCGGGCTGGCCCCGGTCGCGTCGCCGCTGGCGGTCAGCAGCGCCCGCGTGACCTGGTCGAACGGCGTGTTCTTGCGGAACTCGCCGCGGAGCCAGTTCTCCAGCGGCCCGCGGGTGTTGCCGGCCGGGGCCAGCGTCCGCGCCCACAGCCCGGCGAAGTGCTCCGGAAACCGCTTGTCGTCGATCAGGGATTGGACCAGCAGGAGCCGCTTGGTCGCACTGGCCGATTCGAGGAAGTCGCGGGCCTCGGCGACGCTCGGGATCGTGCCGGCCAGGTCGAGGTAGGCGCGGCGGAGGAAGACGTCGTCGCCGGCCGGCTCCGGCCGCGGCAGCCCCTTGGCCTGCCGGGCCGACTCCAGCCGGGCGTCGATCCACGCCGCCAGCTCGGCCGGCGTTTCCGGCGGGGCCCCCACGCCCAGCCCGACCATGAGGATGGAGAGGGAAAACATGCTCCGCCTCCTGCCGACGGCGGCTCGAACCGCCGCGGGCCTTCGACGCCCCCGGGATCGGCCACGGGACAATAATAAAGACAAATTGACTTCAATTGCAAGCGCATTTTTTCAGATTTCCAAAAATAGTCGGCTCGACCGTTCGGGCACACGCGATCGACCGGCGTGGCGGGTCGCGGCCCGCGTGTCCGCAAAGCGCTTGCGTTCGGTCGTCGGCGGGCGGATACTGCCATCCGCGTCATCGTTTGAGACATCCTCCGTCGATCGGGACCGGCGCAATGCGGTTCATCGTCTGTGACGACGTCGTCGAGCCGGCCGTCGCCGACGCCATCGAAGCGGACCTGGCGTCGCCGCGGTTCCCGTGGTTCTTCTACGCCAACGTCAACCGCGGCCGCCGGCCGCCGGCTGACACGCCCGGAGTGTTCGGGGCCGATGAGCGGTTCGAAGACTCGTTCGGGTTCTCCAGCCTGCTGTTCCCGGGCAACGAGCCGAATTCGCCGTGGCTGCGGCACCCCAAGGCGGTCTTCGAGGGCTTTGCCAAGCGGCACGGCCTGACGCCGACGCAGATGATCCGCATCAAGGCGAACCTGCTCGTTCGTTCGGCGGCGGGCGAGCCGCGGCCGTTCACGCCACACGTCGATCTGCCGACCCCGCATTGGGCCCTGATCTACTACGTCAACGACTCCGACGGCGACACGGTGATCCTCGACAAGACGTACCCGGACTGGCAGAACGCGGCCGTGCTGCACTCCGTCAGTCCCAAGAAGGGGCGGGCGATCCTGTTCGACGGCCGGCACTACCACTGCGGCACGACGCCGGCCCGGCACGACGTCCGCATCGTCCTGAACTTCGACTTCGTCTGAGGTCCGCATGCACACCCGCCGCGAATTCCTCGAACGGGCCGCCCGCATGATCGGGGCCGCCGGGCTGGCCGGCGGCGTCTCCGAGAGCATCCAACGGGCTGCGGCCATCGAACCGGCGGCCGGCAGCACCGTCCTCGACGCCGAGCACGTCGTCATCCTGATGCAGGAGAACCGCTCGTTCGACCACGCCTACGGCTCGCTCCGCGGCGTGCGCGGGTTCGACGACCCGCGGGCCGTCACGTTGCCCGACGGCAACCCGGTCTGGGTGCAGGCCACCGCCGCCGGGCAGCGGTTCGCGCCGTTCCGCCTCGACATCAAGCAGTCCAACGCGACCTGGATGGGGTCGCTGCCGCACGGCTGGACGGACCAGGTGGACGCCCGCAACGGCGGCCGGCACGACGGCTGGCTGCCGGCGAAGCGGTCCGGCCACAAGGCGTACGCCGACATGCCGCTGACGCTCGGCTACTACACCCGGGCCGACATCCCGTTCTACTACGCCCTCGCCGACGCCTTCACGATCTGCGACCAGCACTTCTGCTCGACGCTGACCGGGACGACGCCCAACCGGCTGCACCTGTGGACGGGCACGATCCGCGAGCGGCCAACGGCGGAGGTGCCGGCCAACGTCCGCAACGAGGAGGTCGATTACGGCCGGTGGGCCAGCTGGCCGACCTTCCCGGAGCTGCTCGAAGACCACGGCATCTCGTGGAAGGTCTACCAGAACGAGCTGACGATCGAGTCCGGGCTGGGCGAGGACGAGGACGCTTGGCTGTCCAACTTCAGCGACAACCCGCTGGAGTTCTTCACGCAGTTCCACGCCCGCCTGTCCGGGCCGCACCGCCGGTTCGTCGCCCGCCGCATCCGGGAGCTGCCCGGCGAGATCGCGGACCTGCGGCGGACGCAGGCGGGCGGCGGCAGTTGGACCGCCGACCTCAAGAAGCGGTCCGCCGAGTTGTCGGCCGCCCTGGAGCGGTACGAGGCGGAACAGCGCGAGTTCACGCAGGAGCGGTACGACCGTCTAACGCCGCGCGAAAAGCGCCTGCACGAGTTGGCGTTCTGCACCAACACCGGCGACCCGGCCTACCGCCAACTCGCCGAGTTGGCCTACCGCGACGGCGGCACGGCCCGCAAGCTGGCCGTGCCCAAGGGCGACGTGCTCGACCAGTTCCGCAAGGACGTGGCCGTCGGCGCCCTGCCGACCGTCTCGTGGCTGGTCAGCCCGGAGGCGTTTTCCGACCACCCGTCGTCGGCGTGGTTCGGGGCGTGGTATCTCGCCGAGGTGCTCGACATCCTGACCCGCAACCCGGCCGTGTGGAAGAAGACGGTCTTCATCCTGACCTACGATGAGAACGACGGCTACTTCGACCACGTCCCGCCATTCGTCGCCCCGCACCCGCGGCGGCCCGAGACCGGCCGCGTGACCGCCGGCATCGACGCGGCCGTGGAGTACGTCGAGCTGGAGCAAGACCTGAAGCGCAAGCCGCGGGCCGAGGCGCGGGAGAGCCCGATCGGCCTGGGCTACCGGGTGCCGCTGGTGATCGCCTCGCCGTGGACCCGCGGCGGCCGCGTCTGCTCCCAGGTGTTCGACCACACGTCGGTCTTGCAGTTCCTCGAACGGCTATTGACGCACCGGACCGGCAAGAAGGTCGAGGAGCCGAACATCACCCGCTGGCGGCGGGCCGTCTGCGGCGACCTGACATCGGCGTTCCGGCCGGCGGCGGAGGACGCGGCCGGGCCGCTGCAGTTCCCGCCGCGGGACGAGTTCATCGAGGGCATCCACAAGGCGAAGTTCAAGCCGCCGCCGACCGGCTTCCGCCCGCTGACCGGCGCCGAACTGGAGCAAGTCCGCCGCGACCCGCGGTCGTCGCCGCTGTTGCCGCGGCAGGAGCCGGGCGTGCGGCCGGCGTGCCCGCTGCCGTACCAGCTGGTCGTGGACGGGGCGCTGGCGGCCGACCGCACCCGCTTCGCCGTCCGCTTCGAGGCAAAGACCGACCTGTTCCGGGACCGCTCGGCCGGGGCGCCGTTCATCGCCTACGCCTTCATCGGGCCGGTGGCCGTGGCCGTGCGGAACTACGCCGTCGGGCCGGGGCAGCGGCTGGACGACTCGTGGCCGGTCGCCGAGTTCGCCGGCGGCCGGTACCACCTGCGGGTGGACGGGCCGAACGGCTTCTACCGCGAGTTCCGCGGCGGCGGCGACGACCCGGCCGTGGAGTTGGAACTGGCGTACACCGCTTCGGCGGCCGGCGGCCTGACCGGCGGCGTCGAGGTGGTCGCGGTCAACCGGGACGGCGGCCGCAGTTACGGAGTCGAGTTGCGCGACCACGCCTACGGTATCGGCCCACAGACGCGGTCGCTGCCGCCGGGCGGCCGGGCCGTGCTGGCGGTCGATACGGCCCGCAGCTTCGGCTGGTACGACCTGGGAGTGCGCATCGCCGGCCACTCGGGATTCGAGAAGCGCTACGCCGGCCGAGTCGAAACCGGCCGGCCGAGCTTCAGCGACCCGCAGTTGGGACGGTCGTCGATGTAATAGGTACTCTGGATATCGAGGGGACGGAGGCGGATCGACGTGGACACCGGCCGGGCCATGCTGTTCCACGGGCCGGGCCGGCCGCTCGAACTGGTCCGCGCCCCGGTGCCGCAGCCGCAGGGCGGGGAAATCCTCGTCCGCGTCACCTGCTGCACGCTCTGCACCAGCGACCTGCACACCCACGCCGGCCGCCGGCCGGAGCCGACGCCGAGTGTGCTGGGGCACGAGATCGTCGGCCGGGTCGCCGCGCTCGGCCCCGACGTGGCCGGCGGGCCGGTGGCGGTGGACGGCCGCGTGACGTGGGGCATCGCCGTCGGCTGCGGGCGGTGCTTCTTCTGCACGGCGGGGCTGCCGCAGAAGTGCGAGCGGCTGGTCAAGTATGGCCACCGCCGGGTGACGCCCGGCCGGCCGTTCGCCGGCGGGCTGGCCGACTACGTCCTGCTCGAACCGGGCACGGTCGTCGTGCCGGTGCCGGACGCGGTGCCGGACGCCGTCGCCGCCCCGATGGCGTGTGCCGGGGCCACTGCCGCGGCCGTCGTGCGGGCCGCCGCGCCGGCCGTTGCCGGCGGGGTGGTGCTCGTCTTCGGGGCCGGGCCGCTGGGGTTGTCGGCCGCCGCCATGGCGCGGGCGGCCGGGGCGCTGGCGGTGGTCGTCTCTGATCCCGACCCGGACCGGCGGCAGCGGGCGACCGAGTTCGGGGCGACGCACACGGTGGAGCCGGATGCCGTGACGGCGGCCGTTTCCGGCCTGACCGCCGGTCGGGGTGCCGACGCCGCGCTGGAGCTGGCCGGCTCGGCCGACGCCGTCCGGGCCGCACTGGCGTGCGTGCGGGTCGGCGGGACGGTCGTCCTGGCCGGGACTGTCCTGCCGACGGAGCCGGTGGCGGTGGACCCGGAGGCGGTCGTGCGGCGGCTGCTGACGGTCCGCGGCGTGCACAACTACGCCCCGGCCGACTTGGCCGCGGCGGTCGCATTCCCGGCCGGGCCGGGCAAGTCCGCCCCGTGGGCCGACCTGGTCGGGCAGACGTTCCCGCTGGCGGAGGCGGAGTCAGCGATCGGTTACGCCCACGCCCACCGGGGCACCCGGGTGGCGGTCGTCCCGTGACGGTCGGTTTATCGTCGGAGGTCGCGATGGAAAAGCAACTGGCCCACGCCTACCCGACGCCGATCGGGCGGTTCCGCGTCCCGGGGGCGGACGCCGCCAACCGCGAGCTGCGGCGGGCGATCCTGGAGCGGGAGCAGACGGAGCCGACGAGCGACTACGCCAACGTCGGCGGCTGGCACTCCAAGGCGGACCTCTTGGACTGGCCGGTGCCGGCGGCGGCGGTGCTGCGGGGGTGGATCACGGAGGCGGTCCGGGACATGGTGGCGGCGACGGCGGAGGGCAAGCCGGTGCACGGGACGTTCGCCGTGCAGGCGTGGGCGAACGTGGCCCGGGCAGGCCACTACCACCGGGTGCACAACCACCCGCAGAGTGCGTGGTCGGGGGTGTACTACGTGGACGCCGGCCAGCCGGACCCGGCGCACCCGCTGGGCGGGGTGTTGGAGTTCTGCGACCCGCGGCCGTTCACGGAGATGGTGCCGACGCCGGGCGACCCGTACGGCAAGCGGGTGATCTTCCGCCCGGAGGCGGGGATGATGGTGCTGTTCCCGGGGTGGCTGTACCACTTCGTCAACCCGGTGGCCGGGGCGGGGGAGCGGATTTCGGTGGCGTTCAACGTGCGGTGGCAGGAGCGGGCGGGGTAGGGGGTGGCAGCGCGAAAGAACCTAACCCCCCGGCCCCCTTCCCGAAGCGGGAAGGGGGAGAGCAGTCAATAAGACAGCGGCGGGCAGCGGCTTCTTTCTTTTTGATTCCTCCCCCCCTTCCCGCTTCGGGAAGGGGGCCGGGGGGTTAGGTCGCCCACGCCCGAAACGCGCACCAACTTACGTCCCCCCGGCGTCGTCCCCCTCACTCCCGCCGCGGCGGGTAGGTCTGGCTGAGCACGCGGTCGAGGTCCGCCCGCACGTCCCGGAACTCGCCTGGCCCGGCGACGCGGCACCGGGCTAAACCCGGCCGGGCGAACGTCAGGAACTCAAGGTCGTCCGCCCGCACGACCCGGTCGGAGACGAGGACGACCGTCCCGCCCTCCGCCCCGACCGGCACGATGCGATACGCCCACGCCATGTGGGCGGAGAGCACTTCCCGAAGGTGCGCCGGAACGCCCGCCGCCGTGCGAAGACCGTCGTCGCCGCCCATACCCCGTCTCCGTTGCCAACGTGCCGCGGGCGGCCACCCGCGCCGGGCAGTCCTGACCCACGCCGCCCGCGCGGCGCGCCGCCGGCGGGGCGGCGTCGGGACGGGGGCGACGGGCCTGCCGGGGTGTGCAAGCCTAGGTCACGTCCGGCCGCCCATCAACCGCCGGCCGGCCGCCGCCGTAAACGGTAGATGCAGTCGCGTGATACGATGAGGCCCGGCGGGTCATTGCCGCCAGGGCTCTGTCGTTGACCGGGGAGGACCGGACATGGTTGGGCTGATTCTGGGTGCGGAATACGATCTGGAGTTCGACGCCGCGACTTGGCAGGCAATCAAGATTGGCGTGGTCGGCGGCCTGCTGACGGTGGCGGTGATGGTCATCGTGGGGCGCATCCAGAAGCGCCGGAATCGGCCGACGGGCTAGCTTCGTGAAGATGTCCACGACCCAGCGTCCGGGCCGGAACCGGTCCCAGACGCTGCACGACGGCCACGGCTGGGTTGGTGGAGGCGTTCGGAGGTGGATGACGTACGAGCAGACGGCCGCTGTCACATGCCACTGACGCCCGTTAGTCATTCCGCCGAGGGAAATGCATAGACGACGTGCTTGATGGCGTGACCATCGTTGTCGAAGTAGAAGTAGATGTACATCCGGTGGTAGCTGCCGAGCGAACGTTTGCCGGTCATCCCGATTGCGGTGTTCGCCACATGGCCCGGCGGGATACCGTGGAACGCAGCCCCCGGGCGGTCCGGGTCGGGGCTAGATACTTCCGGACCAAGGCCGTATTGGAAGACCATGTTGCGATGCTTGAACCAATCCACGACCGTCGGTAGGTCGGCCCCGTGAGGAACCTCGGCAGTCGCCTGGGCGTCCAACGACGACACCAGGCGCTCGGTCGCCAGCCGGTCGGCCCATTGGAACGCGGACCCGCCGCCGGCGATGAGGGCGATGCCGGCCAGCGCGACCAAACCCAGGCCGGCGAGCGGCATCCAGGTGCGCTTTCGCGCCTTCATGCGAGTCTCCCCGGTGGCATTGGACGCGGGTACGCCGCAACACCGGACGGGCCGTCCCCCTCCAGCCTACCACGGCCACCGCCGCGCTGCTATGACCTGTTTCCGGAGGCCGGCACGATCAGGATGACGTTGTCCCGCACCTCGACCCGAGCACCGGCCTGGGCGGCCACTTCGTCCAGCCACCGCCGGAGGGATTTCGTCCCGGCCGGGAGCGAGCACGGTATCTTGCCCAGGACGGACCAGTGGCGGACGGCCTTCCTGAACCCTTGACGGACCGGCGCCGCCGGCACGGCGGGCGGGGCGGCCGCCGGCGGGGCGTTTGGCCGGGCGGCGGCCGGGAACAGCCACTCGCAGACCACGACGTTCAGCTCATACCGATCGCCGAAGTGTTCGATCACATCGTCCCACATAGCCCCGGCGACGGCCTTCTCCAACGTCACGTCCCGGGCCAGCTTTTTGTTGAATTCGTCGGCCGCCGGCCGCAGGAGTGTCGCCACGTCTCGCTTACCGGGGACGACCAGGACGCGGCCCGCCTCCTCCCGGACCGTCCCGCCGACCTGCTGGGCCGCCACTTCCAGGGCAAAGGTGACCGTCACGCCAGCCATCCGGGGCAGGCTGACGGGCTTCTCGGGGACCCGCTCCCGCCCCGCCTTCTTGAACGCAGCTTCGTCCACCCGGACGGTCAGGTCAAACCGGTCGTTGAGGAATTCGAGCACGTCAGCCAACGGGGCGTTGTCGATCCGCTTGTCGAAGTGGACTGGTTGCTCCAGCGGCTTGGGCGGGTCGGCCGCCGCTGAGGGGAGTAGCGCAACCAGTCCCATCACCACGCTGGCGACAACAACATGATCCCACCTCATGACTGCACCCTCACTCCAGCCTGCCGTCCCCGCCGCCGGCCGGCCCCGGCGGCTGCCGGTCAGTCCGCCGGGGCGCGGGTATAAAGTTCGCGGGAGCCGTGGTCCCTGAAAACGAACTCGTCAGGCATGACGAACCGGAGTTGGCAGGAACCCACCGGTTGGACGTCCACACCGATCCGGTCGCCAATCGGCCGTAGCAGCCGGCGCGCCATGTTCGGCTCGTAGTCGAGGACGAGCCGACCACCCCGGACCGACCAACGAGCGACCTCCACGGCCGTCGCCCGGGCACGCCCGGGCCCCGCCCAAGTCGTCCATGTGCATGTCCGGTCGGCCCGAAACACCAGTAGGCTGTCCCTGCCGGCAGTCGGCGTCTTGAGCCGCCACGCGCCGACGAGTGCTCGTTCGTCCGCCGAAAGCGGGTCCGAGAACACCCACCACACCAGCCCAAGGGCCAGGAGGGTACTAGCGGCGACCACGAACAGCCGGCGGCGTCTCATGCCGCCAGCCTACCGCACCTGCCGCTGACTTGCCATCGAGGTACTGGCCGAGAACCGGCCGAATGTGCCTCATCACGCCCGCCCCAGCTTCGTCCCCACCACCCGCTCCGCCAACCCGAACGACAGCGTCATCCCTGCCCCGCCGACGCCGACCGTCGCCGTCACCCCCGCCGCCGGCTCCAGCACCACCCACGGCTCCGCCGGGTGCTTCACGTACACCCCGTGCCACCGGGCCGCGATCGTCAGGTCCGGGACGTGCAGGAACGTCTGCAGGTAGTCGAGGATCAGCCGGTCGATCGCCGGGTTGTCGAACGGCGTCACGGCCGGGCCGTACTCGTGCGAGTCGCCCAGCACCAGCTCGCCGGCCCCGTTCTGCGACGCCATCACGTGGATGCCGTACCGCTCGTGCTCCGGGTACTCCCGGGCGAATCGCTCCCGCAGCGACACCAGCGATGGACAGCCGGCGAACGCCGCGTAGTGCTTCAGCGTCAGCCCGGCCGCCAGCATCGGCCCTAGCCGCCACCCCACCGGCGGCGTCCGCATCATCTGCAACTTGCACGGCACCAGCCCCGCCGCCCCCAGCGCCTCCGGGTACAGCGTCTCCAGGTCCGCGCCGGAACACACCCACAGCCGCTCGGCCGTGAACGACCGGCCGCCGGCCGTGACGGTCGGCGCGTCGTAGCCGCTGACGGCGGTGCCGAAGTGGAACGTGACGCCGTACCGCTCGGCCAGGAACCCGGGCAGGCCGGCGATGACGGCCCGCGGGTCCACGCACACCTCCGTCGCGCTCCACAGGCCGGCCACTAGCCCGTCCGGCACCACCGCCGGGCACCGCCGGCGGACCTCGGCCGGCGACACCAGCGCCACCTCGTAGCCCCCGTGACCGCGGGCCAGGGCGGCGAACTCCTCCAGCACCGCCGCCTCGTCGGGCCGGTAGGCCAGGTGCAGCGACCCGACCTGATCGTGCCACAGCCCGGCCGCGGCCAGCACCTCCAGCCAGACGGCCCGGCTCCGCAGGGCCGTCTGCACCCGCGGCCCCGGTGGCTGGCCGATCGGCCAGAGCATGCCGAAGTTGCGGACCGACGCCCCGCAAGCCCGCGGCGAGCGCTCGAACACGGCCACCCGGCGGCTGCGGCGGGCCAAGTGGTAGGCGTGGGCCAGGCCGATGATCCCGGCCCCGACCACGGCGTCGTCATACCGGTCGGGCATGGCAGCTCCGGGCGAGGAGGGAGGTGAGGCGGGGGCGGTAGTAATCGAATGGCGGCACGTCCAGGCCGACCACCTTGGCGGCGTCGTCCCAGCGGCGCAAGCGGGCGGCGGCGTCGCCGAACGGGTTCCGCTCGAACTCGGCCACCTCGGCCGGGGTGAACGGTCCGCCCTGCAAGCCCAGGCTCTGCCGCGACGCCGGCGACAGCTGCCCCAGGTACGACGGGTCCACGGCGCACAGGTACCGCTTGGCCGCCACGTGCAGCCGGACCGGCTCCGCCACGGCCGGGCCGAACCACTTCGCCAGCCAGGCCCGGCCGATGTCCTCGTGGCGGTCGTCGATGCCGCGGTCGGCCGCGTCCTCGCCGAGGCGGTGCAGCAGGTGGCCGACGTCGTGCAGCAGGGCGGCGGCCACCAGCGAATCGTCCGCCCCCTCCTGCTCGGCCAGGTGGGCCGCCTGGAGGGCGTGCTCGGCCTCGGTGACGGCCTCGCCGAAGTACATGGCCCGGCCCCGCGTCTGGAACAGGTCCGCGAGCGTCCCGACGACGTCGTCCATCGCGTTACCCCCCCGTGCTCTCCCGGACGATCACCTTGCCGGGCACCACCACCCGCACCGGCGGGGCGTCCGGCTCCGCGATCCGCTCCCGCATCACCCGCACGGCGTGGCGGGCGACCTCCTCGGCCGGCAGGGTGTAGGTGGTGATGCCGACGGCGAACTGGTTGCCGATCGGCAGGTCGTCGAACCCGGCCACGGCCACGTCCCGCGGCACCCGCACGCCGCGGGCGAGCAGCTCCAGCACCAGGCCGATGGCGGTGTAGTCGTTGTAGCAGACGGCCCCGTCGGCCTTGGCGGCGAGGAACTCGCCGGCCAGCCGGGCGAACGTTGCCTTCCGTGGCAGGTCGGTCCGCTCCCGCAGCACCAGCGGGGCGTACTTCGCCGGCCCGGCGGCATAGAGTTCCGCCAGGTAGCCGGCCGTCCGATCCTCGTGCGTGCTGATCGGGGAGGCGACGACCAGGGCGGGCCGCTTGCACCCGTGATCCAGCAGGACGCGGGTCAGGGCGGCCGCCCCGCCGACGTCGTCCAGGCCGACGAGGTCGTGGGCCAGCGGGCGGTGCCGGCCGCGGAGGTTCCGCTCGATCAGCACCACCGGCAGGCCGGCC
>DASXAN010001476.1:0-2522 GCA_036406755.1 Gemmataceae bacterium | reverse complement strand
AGCCGGCAGGGCTACCCCTTTCGGCGGAACCCGTTGCCTCAGCGAGCCGAAAGGGGTAGCCCTGCCGGCCCACGAGCAACGGCCTCGGGGACGAATGGGCAGGAAACCTCGCACCCCGGCGGAGCGCCGGAGGATCGCTGGTCTCGGCCCGGTCGGCTCCCGCGACGACACCCCTCCGTTTCAATCACCCGGCGGCTGACGCCGCCGGTTCGCCAAGTTCCAACTCCGGGAACCGCTCCCGGATCACCGGCAGCAGTTCCGGCGTTCGCTCGCCCAGCCCGACGACGCCGGCCAGCCCGGCCCGGAACTCCGGCCCGCGGAGCGACCGCACCGCCACCGCCAGCAGTGGCAGCAGCCGGTCGGCCTCGCCGGGGTGTTTGCCCAGCCGGGCGACGACCTGGGCCACGACCCCCGGCTTGTGCCGGCCGCCGCGGGCGACGTTGAGCAGCACCGTCGTCCACAACAGCCGCACGGTGTCCGCGTCCGCCTCGGCCGCCCGCCGGCTCAGCTCCGCGACCAGCGGTCCGCGGACGTCGTCGTAGGGCGACTCGACCAGCTTCTGCCACACACCCGGGTCGTCGCGGAGCGGGGACGAGTTGAGCCACTCCCACCCGACCGCCCGCACGTCGGCGTGCTTGCTGTCGAGGAACTCCAGCACCCACTCCGCCGGCACCGGGTCGAACCGTGCGAGCGTGTCCCGCAGCCAGCCGACCAGCGCCGGCCGTACGGCCGCGCACTCGGCCTGGGCGAGCGGCAACAGCGCCGCCGCGTCGGCCGCGGTGAACGGCCCCCGCCACACCAGCGACAGCCCCAGCTTCAGCAGCGTCAGCCCCAACTCGGCGACCGGTTTGGAGCGGTGAGCGGCCAGGCGGACGGCGACCGCCGCCGGCACGCGGGCCGGGTCGAGCCGGCGGGCGAGCAGGTCCGACAGCCGGCGGAGCTTGTCCAGGTCGTCGCCCTCCAGCCGGGCCAGCCACTCCTCGACCGGCACGGCGGACAGGTCCGGGGCCTTCTCCAGCAGGTCGAACCCGAGGGCGGACAGGTCCGGGTCGGCGTGGTCGGCCAGTTTCAGGAGCGTGGCCACCGGCTGGGACGCCAACCAACGTTCGTGGTGGCGGCGGAGCATCCCGACCGCCCACTGGCGAACGGCCCGGCACCGCGCCCCGAGCAGGACGGCGAACACGGCCGGCGGGTCCGCCGCCCACGCCGCTTCGAGGTACGGGGCGGGGGCAAGGCCGGCGACCGACCCACCGGCCGCCAACCGCCAGCCCCGCACGTCCGCCGCGAGCGCCGGGCTGTGGTGGAACAGGGCGTGCGTCAGCCCCCAGTTGTCGAGCAGGTGGACGTCGGAATCGGTGTCGGCCTCGGTGTAGCGGGCCAGGAACGCGGCCGCGGCCCTGACGAACCGGGCCGGGTCGGCCTTGCCGAGGCGGCGGAAGTATCGCCACGCCCGCCGCCGTAGGTACCGGCGGGTCGGCAGCGAGAACAGCACGAACCGCCGTTCCATCCGCTGCCGCACCACATCCGGAATCGGCTGATCCTTCGTCCGGGTTCGCTCCGGCGGCCGGGGCATAGCCGTGTTGCCGGGGACGACGACGGCCGGCTCCTGCTTCCAGGCGCTGGCGAATACTCGGCCTGACCATTCGTTGATCGGCCCGGCCTCGTAACCTTCCGCCATCCAGCCGCGGACGGCGACCTCGGCGGCAGCTCGATTCGGGAATTGGCCGTGTTTGTGCCGGTTGACGGTCTTCCGCATCCGGCGGATCGTCCGGTCGAACGCGGCCAGGAACGCCCCCATCAGTTCGTCGTCGTTCCCCTTCTCCGCCAGCTTGAACAGCCGCTTGACCAGCGGCTCGTGGCGGTAGCAGTTGAGCGGCCGCGACAGGTAGTCGAACAGGGCGGCGCGGGCGAACGGCCGGGGGTCGGCGACCCAGCGGGCGGCGAACGGGCCGAGCCGGTCGGCGAAGTGGACGCGGCGGAGCTCGTCCACGAACCCGGCGTCCCCGCGGGCGAACAATTCCTCGGCCAGTGACCACGACCCGGCGGCCATCGGGCATCCCTCCGCGCGATGGGGGCAAGTTACCCGACGCGGACGCGGTCCGCAAGCATGGTAGTTTTGGACATCCTCCCGGTGCGGCGACGGTTGACCCGGCGAGAATGGACGCCGCCGCGCCCATTCCTACACCGACCACGCGCCCCGCCGTCGAAGAGACTACGCCTATGAACGCCACACTTCGGTTCGCCACGGCCCTGGCGGTCTGGCTGGGGACAGCCGTAGCCGGCCCGGCCGCCGATGGCGTCTTCGTCCGCTTCCGGCTGCGGGCGGCCGAGCCGGCGAAGTATTACGTGGTCCTGGGCGGGTACATCCATCAGCCGAACTGGGTGCTCCGGCCGGCCGTGGTCCCGGCGGGGGCGGACAAGGATGCGAGCCGCCGGGCGGCCGCGGGCGAATTCACACCGTGGTTCGATTTGGCGGCGCACGCCGGCAAGGACCTGCACCCGCGGCTGAACCGGGCCGGCGG
>DASXAN010001475.1:0-3333 GCA_036406755.1 Gemmataceae bacterium | reverse complement strand
GCTGATCCGCATGCTGGCGGCGCTGCCGGCCGAGGACGCGGCGGCGCTGCGGGCGGTGCTGGGTAACGGTAAGCCGAAGCGGGCGGCGGTGGCGACGGGCCTAGAGCGGACCGGGGCGGTCGAGTACGCCCGCGAGCGGGCCGAGGCACTGGCCGCGGAGGCAGTCAGCGAACTGGATGGGCTGCCGCCGTCGGAGTGCCGGGACTTGCTACGACTGCTGCCGCAGTGGGCGGTGCAGCGGGAGACGTGAGTCGGTCGGCCAACCTGCCGGCCTGCATGGCTCAGTCTCGGCCCAGACTCTGATAGTCGCCGGATCGAATGTCGATCAATCCCCATTCCCTATTGTTGAAGGAAACCCCGACGCAGTCGCCGGACTTGCCCGATCGCTTCATCGAGGTAACATCCCGCTCGGTCGGCTTCCGGAGGGAGATCACCGACGGCTTCTTCCCCGACGGCGCGTGCGGGCCGAATGTGACCGGCCCGTCAACGATCAGATCCCGCTGCCAAAGGACCCGCCCGGCCGGGTCGATGGCCGCGACGTGACGGCGGTCGGTTTCGACGTAGACGATGATCCCGGACTCAGCATCCTTGTAGGAAATCGGTGCGTCCATTTGGGTGTTGTCCCGCCCCTGCGGCGCCGCCTGTGGCGGGCGGGGGTTCACCACGCCCGTCGTCGGTGCCTTGGGCACGGGTTTGCAGCTGCACCCGGACACGACTTCGCCAAGCATGGCGGCGGCCAAGGTGAACCAGGTCAGTCGCATGATGCACCCCCGCCGACATACTCGAACGGAACTGTGGCGGTGGTCCTCGGTTGCTCTGCTCCCTCGACACACCCTACTCTACGACAGTGCGGCGGGATACAAGATTTCCCACAGCGTCGGATCGCCCAGGCCCCGCGCCACCAAGTCCGCGGCCGCCAACTCGTCGCGCGGCGTCTGTGCGTGCGGCACAACCACACACCTGCACCCGGCTGCCTTCGCGGCCCGCAGGCCGTTGACACTGTCCTCCAGCACGACCACCGCGGCCGGCGGCAGTCCCAGGCGCTCGGCCGCCCGGGCGTAGACCTCCGGGTGCGGCTTGCCGTGCGTCACGTCGTCGCACGTCAGCACGAACGCGAAGCGGTCCAGCAGGCCGTGCGGGCCGAACACCGCACCCACGTATTCCCGCGTCGAGGACGTGGCGATCGCCTTCGGGATACGGTGCCGTCCCAACCGGTCGATCAGGTCCACTGCGCCCGGCATCAGCGGCGGCCGGCCGCCGGCGAGTGCGGCGAGGAAGTCGCGCTTGTACTCGGCGGCGATCACATCGAGCGGCTCGGTCAGGCGATATTGCTTGCAAAACCGCGGCAGGGCGTCTCGGCCGGGCGTGCCCATCATCGTGGCGAAAAACGCCAGGTCCAGGGTCAGGCCGCGGCGGGCCAAGATGCGGCGGGCCGCCTCCGCGAACAGGCCCTCGGTGTCGATGAGCAGGCCGTCCAGGTCGAAGACCACCGCCCGCGCCGCGGCCGGGTGTTCACCGCTCGGGGGGCTTCGGGTCATCGGCGTAGACGTCGGGAAGTTGGTTGTTGCGGACCGGTTCGGGCGGCAGCTCGGCGTCGCTGTCGGGCGGCCGGGCCGACTTCTTGCCGAGCATGGCGTCCAGGTCGGCGGCGTCCATGTGCATTGTGTGCTCCCCGGGGGCCGGCGGTGCGTCGCCCGGGCCGAGGTGGACCCGGAAGCGAATGCTGGCGAAGCTCACCTGGTCGTTCGGCAGTAGCGCCGCCCGCCGCACCCGCTGGCCGTTCACCCGCGTGCCGTTGGTGCTGCCCAGGTCGCGGAGCAACAGCAGGCCGTCGGTCTTGACGATGACGCAGTGCTGCTTGGACACGCTCTTGTGGTCCAGCCGCACGTCGCAATCCTCCTTCCGGCCGACGACCGACAGGTCCTTGACCAGTTCGATCGACGGGCCGCCGTCGGCCGGGATCAGTTGCGCGCGCATGGCACGTCTCGGGCGGGGAGGCACCGCCTTTACCATAAGGTCGCCGCCGACCGGCCGCCAGTGGATTACGGCCGTCAGCGCCCGCCGGAGGGCCTGCGTGGCCGGCACGTTCAGCCCGTCCGGTGCGGCTTGCGGGCGGCGATGAGATAGCCATACGCCCGCAGCCCGGCGAGCAGCCACGGCCACCGCAGCCGGCCGGCCGCTCCCAGACCGACGGGCAGCACTTCCGCCACGGCGAACCCCGCGGCCCGCACCAGCCCGACCACCTCCCGCCGCGCGAACAGGTGCATGGTCCAGCCGGTGCCGCCGCCGTGGTGGGCCATGTGCCAGTCGCCGGCGTCCGGCCGGCGGCGGGCAGACCGCCACAGGTTGCTGACCAGCCACCGCCGCCCGGCCGCCGTCCGCAGGTGGTGCCAGCGGCGGTGGACGTGCAGGACGAACACGCCGCCCGGCTTCAGCACGCGGAAGGCGTGCCTGACCACACGCCCCCGCGCCTCCGCCCCGGCGACCATGCCGAGCGTGGCGAACAGGCACAGCGCGGAATCGAACGTCGCATCCCCGATGGCGTCCAATTCGACGATGTTGGCGCACACGCGATCCAGCCGCACGCCGGCCGCCGTCGCCTTCTCTCCGGCGACCCGCAACATCTCGGCCGACAGGTCCACGGCCGTGACGCTGTGCCCGCGCCGGGCGAGCGGCACGGCGACGCGCCCGGTGCCACAGCCGAGGTCGATTACCCGACCGGGCGACGGGCAATGCCGCTCGACGAAGCGGCGGTCCAGGTCCAGGAGCGGCGTGCCGGCCAGGGACTCGTCGTACCGCCGCGCTAAGGTAGAATCGTGCAGGTAGTCCCAGACCCCGCGGCTGACGCCGCGGGGCAACTGCCAATCGGCGGGGGGCGGCATGGGGGAGCGGGAACTCCGGGAGGCGGTCTGCGACGTCGGCCGGCGGCTGCACGACCGCGGGTTCGTCGCCGCCTGGGACGGCAACATCTCCGCCCGCCTCGGCGACGGCACGTTCCTGTGCACGCCGACCATGTGCCCCAAGGGCCGGCTCCGCCCCGAGGAGCTGTGCGTCGTGGACGCCGCCGGCGGACAGCTGTGCGGGCCGCGGGGCCGGACGAGCGAAATCCTGCTCCACCTGGCGATCTACAGGCACCGGCCGGACGTGAATGCCGTCGTCCACTCGCACGCCCCGCATGCGACGGCGTTCGCCGTGACCGGCGAGCCGGTGCCGACCGGCGTCCTCGCCGAGGCCGAGTACTTCCTCGGCGTCGTGCCGACCGTGCCGTACGCCCTGCCCGGCACGCAAGCGTTCGCCGACTCGGTTGTGCCGTTCCTTGATCGTACCTGCGCG
>DASXAN010001474.1:0-2604 GCA_036406755.1 Gemmataceae bacterium | reverse complement strand
TTCCGGCTGGACACGGTGAGCCTGCGGGGGCTGTTCAACCAGCAGATCCACGGGTCGAAGCGGAGCCTGCGGAGCGTGGAGGACTTCACGGAGTTCGAGTTCCGCACGGCGTACTTCAACGGCGACCCGATCCGGCCGATGAAGAAGGGCTTCATGGAGATCCCGCGGGTGAACGTCCCACACATGGCCCAGGCGCAGAACATGTTCGACTTTCCGCCGGCGCCGAAGCTGAACCTGGTGGGACGGCTCGACCCGGCCAAGGCGACCGAGAGCGAGCTGCGGGGCGAGAAGCTGTTCTTCGGCAAGGCGCAGTGCTCGGTGTGCCACCCCGCCCCGTTTTACCTGGACGACAAGATGCACGACCTGCACCTGGAGCGGTTCCTGCCGGAGCCGGGCGACGGGCCGATCAAGTCGTTCACCCTGCGGGGGATCAAGGAGTCGCCGCCGTACATGCACGACGGCCGGTGCCTGACGCTGGAGGACACCGTCGAGTTCTTCAACCTCGTCCTCGGGCTGAAGCTGACCAAGGAGGAGAAGGGCGACTTGGTCGCGTTCATGCGCTGCCTGTGACGCGGAGCCGCTTGCGGCCATGCGGGCGCCGGCATAGCCGCAAGCGGCTTACTTGGGGAGCGGCACCTGCACCGCGCTGGCGAGGTAGGCGACGAGGTCGCGGACCTGGTCGCGGGTCAGTGCGTCCAGCAACCCCTCCGGCATTAACGACACCTCCGTCACCTCCCGCTCGCCGATCTCGGCCTTCGGCACGACCAGTTCCTCCGTCGGCGTCCGGACCGTGACTGCCCCGGCGTCCTCACGGATGGCCAGGCCGTCAACGACCCGACCGCTTTTCAGCGTGAACCGCGTCACCCGGTACTCCCGCGGTACGAGCGCGTTTGGGTCCACGATGTTCTCCAGCAGGTAGTCGATGTTCGCCCGCTGCGACCCGGTCAGGTCCGGACCGATCGCCGCGCCGTCGTCGAATAGCCGGTGGCACGTCGCGCAGGTCTTGGCGAACACAGCCCGGCCGCGGGAGGGGTCCGCCGCCTTGAACGCGTCCGCCGTCAAGGCCGACTTGTAGAGGCCGATCAGATCCCGCTTCGCTTGCGGCACGGGCTTGATCCTGCCCAACACCTTCTCCAGCCGGGCGGTGACCGCCATGTCCTTCAGTCCCTGGATTTGCCGTGCGGCGTACGCCGATACGTCGCCGCGAGACACGGTGCCGCGTTCGATCGCGTCGAGCAGCGCCAGCGCGGACGCCGGCCGGGCCGCGAGCGTCGCCACGGCCGCCGCCTTCTCCGTGTCCGTGAACGCGGCGTAGTGCCGGAGGATGAGGCCGGGGATGGCGGGGTCCTCGAACGCCGCCAAGGCGACGACCGCCTGGCCGCGGAGGTCGCGGTCGGCCAGCAGGCCGGTCAGCACGGGCACCAGGTCCGGCCGCTGCCGCTGTTGCAGTATCTGGAGGCCGGCGCGGCGGCGATCCAGGGCCGCGTGAGTGTCCAGCACGACGCGGCGCACGGCCTGAATGGCCTGCCCGTCGCCGAAGAGCACGGCCAGTTGCATCGCCTGGTCCCGCACCGACGCGGACGGGCTGGCCGCCAACCGCTTGTACCCCGCCGGCCAGTCGGCCGGCATCGCCACCTCACGGCGGCCGACGAACGCGAACTGGATGCCCCGGAGTACGTCGGCCTGCCGCTCCGTGTCGTCGGACTTCGTCAGCCAGCGGGCGAGTCGGTCCAGGCCGGTGAGCCTGTCGTCGCCGCCGGCCGGCAGGGGAGCCATCCGCCGGGCGATGCACTCCCGGACCCACGGGATCGCCGCCTCGTCGAGCCGGCCGACGGCCCAGTCCGGCCGCTCGGGGACGGTCGGCTCGATCGCCAGCCAGATGAGCTGCGCCAGGTTGAAGTCGTGGCCGTCCTTGACGGCCCCGAGCAGGAAGTGGATCGTGTTGGATCGCAGTCTCGGCGGCACCCACTGCACCGCCGATGCCAAGCTCAGCTGCACGGCTGGGTGTTTCAGGTCATCCGGCCCGTGCGATAGCTCGAACACGTAGAGGTCGGCAGCATTGTCCCGGTTGACGTCGAAGAACAGCCGCACCGCCCACACCGCCAGCGGGTCGGCGGCCGCCTTGGTCCAGCGCAGGTAGTCGAGCGGCTTGAGGGCCCCCACCGAGTGCAGTGCCCACAGCGCCCGCAGCCGGCGCCGCGCGTCGGCCGCGTCGTCGTCCACGAGCGCTTCCAGCGGCGCGAGTACGTCCCGAGTCAGCTTGCCCGCCGCGGCACGCTCCTGGAGCAGCCGGCGGGCGCGGCGGACGAACCAGTCGTTCGGGTGCGTCTGCAGCTTGACCAGCTCGGCGTCCGACAGCGCTGCCAGGTCGCCGCGCCACGGCTTCGGCGTGCCGTGGACGATTTTGTAGATGCGGCCGTTGGTCTGATCGACCACCTCGTGGTTGTGGCACTCGCCGGTGTCGGTCCAGTCGCTGACGTAAACGCTGCCGTCCGGCCCGGCGTGGACGCCCAGGCCGCGGAACCACGCGTCGTTGGCCAGCAGAAAGTCCTTCGCGTGATGTGCCACGTAGCCGGACCCGACCCGCTCCAGCCGGTCGCGGTT
>DASXAN010001473.1:0-2204 GCA_036406755.1 Gemmataceae bacterium | reverse complement strand
TCTTCGGCACGGCCGTCCGCGGGTCCTCCTTGCCCTCGAACTCCAGCGACAGGTAGCCGCGGTAGTTGTGCCGGTGCAACAGGGCGGCGATCCGGTCGTAGTCCAGGTCCAGCGTGTACCAGATGCCGCCGCCGTAGTACGTCTTGGTCTGCACCAGGATCGCGTACGGGGCGATCTTCTCCAGCTTGTCGTACGGATCCTCGAGGAAGTTGCCGGTGTCGAGGGTCACTTGTAGCCACGGCGAGTTGATGGCCGTGACGATCCGCACCACGCCCTCCGGCGTCCGGCCCAGGCCCCAGTGGTTCTCCAGGCCGAGCGTCACGCCGCACTTCTCGGCCGTCTTCAGACATTGCGTGTAGCCGTCGATCACCCACGCGAACGCCTCTTCGTCCGTGTGACCCGGCTGCGGCGGCTCGATCCCCTTGTTCTTCATCAGCTCGTCGAAGTCCTTGCTCGTCCGCCATTGGCCGGTGTTGACCCGCATGGTCGGGATGCCGAGGGCGTAGGCCGTCTCGATCTGGCTGTTGACCAGATTGACGTTCTTCTGCCGCACCGCCTTGTCCGGCGACATGAACGTCTGGTGGGTGGAGAAGCCCATCAGGTCCAGGCCGAGCTTGAACGCCCGCCGCTTGAGCCGTTGCAGGTAGCCGGGGGACTGGTCGGTCAGCTGCTGCTGCAAGATCTCGACGCCGTCGAAGCCCATGTCGGCGGCCAGGTCGATGCACTTCTCCACGTCGCGCAGGTCGTGCGGGTTCTTGGCGAAGTGCCAGAACGAGTAGGTCGAGGTGCCGACGCGGTTCGCCGGCCGCGGCGGGGCGGCGGCCGGTTCGGCGGCGGAAGAGTGGGGTTGGGAGAGCGCGGTGACGGCGGCCGCGGCGGTGCCGGTGAGGAAGGCGCGGCGATGAAGCGGCATGGGGATGAACCTCAATTCGTTAGCCGCTTGCGGCTATGCGGGCGCCCGCCCGCATAGCCGCAAGCGGCTCATTGCACGTCCGGCACCGCGAACGGCGCCCGGTATGTGCGGCCGAGCAGCTTGTTCGCCTCCGCGTTGTCCTTGATCGTCTCGGTCGCCGCGTCGAAGTTGACCACCCGGCCGGTGCGGAACGCGATGTTGCCCAGGTGGCACAGGCGGGTGCTCTTGTGCCCTTCCTCCACGTCCGCGTTCGGCCGGCCACCGGACCGGACGCAGTCGAGGAAGTTCTGCAGGTGTGGCGACTCCGTTTCCTTGCCCTCGTCCGACGCGGCCGGGCCGTCCGTGACGTGCCAGCCTTTCTTGTTGAAGGACAGCGTCCCCTTCTCGCCGTGGAAGGCGATGCCGAACGACTCCCCCTCGGTCGGCTTCGGCGCCCAGATGCGGTGCTCCCATACCAAGGTCGTGCCGGGGAAGTCGAACGTCGCCACCTGCGTGTCCGGCGTCTGGCGGTCGTCGTCGTAGAAGTTCTTGCCGCCGCCGCTGGTGACCCGCGTCGGGGCGTCGAGGTTCAGCACCCACCGCAGCACGTCCAGGCCGTGGATGCCGTTGTTGCCGATCTCGCCGGTGCCGTAGGCCCAGTTCCAGTGCCACTCGTAGTGGAACCGGTTGGGGTTGAACGGCCGCAGCGGGGCCGGCCCGGTCCACAGGTCGTAGTCCACGCCGGCCGGGGTCGGGCCGTCCGTCTTGTGGCCGATCGACGGCCGCGCACCGCCGATCCACGCCTTCGCCAGCGGCACCTTGCCGAGCTTGCCGGAGCGGATGAACTCGGCGGCGCTCTGGAAGTGCGGGATGCTCCGCCGCTGCGTGCCGATCTGCACGACCCGGTTGTGCCGCCGGGCGGCCCGGACCATCCGGCGGCCCTCGACGATGTTGTGACTGGCCGGCTTCTCGCAGTACACGTGCTTGCCGGCCTGGCAGCCCCAGACGGTCGCCAGGGCGTGCCAGTGGTCGGGAGCGGCAACGACCAGGGCGGTGATCGTCGGGTCCTCCAGCACCTTCCGCACGTCCTTCTCGACCTTCGGCTCGGCCTTCTGCAAGCCGGACAGCTCCTTCACGGCGCGGGGGACGACGTTCTCGTCCGGGTCGATCAGGGTGACGACCTCGGCGTCCGGGCAGCGGGCGAAGCCGCGGGCCAGGTCGCGGCCACGGCCGTGGACGCCCATCACGGCCACGCGGACGCGCTCGCTCGGCTTCGCGGCGGCGCCGGCCACGGTGCGGGCCAGCAGCGCGG
>DASXAN010001472.1:0-2886 GCA_036406755.1 Gemmataceae bacterium | reverse complement strand
GATCTGCCCCGGCACGCCGAACCCCAGCCCGCGGACGTGGTGGGCGGCGACGCCGCTCTCCTTGAGCACCTTGTCCACGGCCTTGCCGATCCGCTCGAAGACGGCCGAGGGTCCGCCACCGGGCGGCGGCGTCGCCTCCTTGGCCCGGCCGCGGAGCTTCATGTCATCGCCGAACAGCCCGGCGAGAATCTTGGTCCCGCCCAGGTCCACGCCGATCCAGTGTGTGTCGCTCATGGGTCATCCGTCCGTCGTTATTTCGTCGCCTCCGCCGGCTCGGCGGCCGGCTCCTCGACGCCGAGCGGGGCGTGCCAGTGGCGGGCGTCCCGGGCCAGGAGCTGCGTCGCCGCGTCCGGCCCCCACGTCCCGGCCTCGTAGTTGGGGAAGTCCTCCGGCGGCGAGTTCTCCCACGACTCCAGGATCGGCATGACAATCTCCCACGCCGCCTCGACCTGGTCGGCCCGCATGAACAGCGACGCGTCGGCCTGCATCACGTCCAACAGCAGCGTCTCGTACGCCTCCGGCTGGCCGGACCGGAACGCATCCTTGTAGTTGAAGTCCATGTCCACCGGCCGCAGCCGCAGTTTCTGCCCGGGCTGCTTCGCCTGGAACCGCAGCACGATCCCCTCGTCCGGCTGGATGCGGATGACGAGGGCGTTCGGCTGCATGTCCCGCACCGCGCCGGGCGGGAACGATTGGTGGGGCACCGGCCGGAACTGGATGAACACCTCGCTCGCCCGCACCGGCAGCCGCTTGCCGGTGCGGACGTAGACGGGCACGTCCTGCCACCGCCAGTTGTCCACGTAGAACTTGACGGCCGCGAACGTCTCCGTCGTCGAGTCGTGCGGCACCCCCGGCTCGGCCACGTACGCCGGCACCCGCTGGCCGCGCATCCACCCGGCACCGTACTGGCCGCGGACGGCGTAGTGGTCCACCTGATCGGGGGCGATCGGGCGGACGGCCCCGAGGACGTCCACCATCTTGTTCCGCACCTCGTCCGGCTTGAACGACACCAATGGCTCCATGGCCGTCAGGCAGAGCAGCTGCATGATGTGGTTCTGAACCATGTCCCGCAGGGCGCCGGCCTTGTCGTAGTACCCGCCGCGGTGCTCGACCCCGACCGTCTCGGCCACGGTGATCTGGACGTGGTCGGCGTACCGCCGGTTCCAGATCGGCTCGAAGAGCGAGTTGGCGAACCGGAAGGCGAGGATGTTCTGGACCGTCTCCTTGCCGAGGTAGTGGTCGATGCGGTAGATCTGCGACTCGTGGAAGGCCCGGGTGATCGTGGCGTTCAACTCCTTGGCCGACTGCAGGTCGCGGCCGAAGGGCTTCTCGACGACAATCCGGAACCGCTCCCGGTCGCGGGCCGCCTTCGCCTTTTCCAACTGGTCGGTGACGGTGCCGATCAGGCCCGGCGGGATGGCCAAGTACAGGATGTGCTGGGCCGGGACGTTCCACTCCTTCTCCTTCCGGTCGAACAGGTCGCCGACGGCGGTGTACGTGGCGGGGTTGGAGAAGTCGCCGGTGATGTAGTGCAGGTGCTGGGAGAACTCCGCCCACGACTCGTCGGTGACCGGCTTGCGGGCGGCCGCCTCGACGCCGCGGCGGAGGTGGTCGCGGAACCCGGCCTCGTCCATCGGCTTGAGGTCCACGCCGACGACGGCGAACCGTTCGTCGAGCCAGCCGTCTTCGTGGAGGTTGTAGACGGCTGGGACGAGCTTCCGCCAGGTCAGGTCGCCGCCGGCGCCGAGGATCACCAGCACGGTCGGGTCGGGGCGGTTGGACTTGAGCACGGCCAGTCCTCCGAGCGGGCAGTCGTGGTTCGCCACGGGCAGCATACGGGCCGGCGGCCGGACAGGCGAGCCGGTCACCGCGGCCGCAGCGCCCGCTTCAACTCCTCACCCGTCACGGTCGGGCACCAGAACTTCTCGACGTACTCGACCACCAGCCGGGTGCCGTCGTCGTGGCTGACGTAGGGCGGTCGGGCCGGGTTGTACATCGCGTCGGTCAGGTCACGGACGAGCGCGACGGCCTGCCCGCGCCGGACCAGCCCCTTGATGGCGAAGCCGCGGTTCAGGCAGCACATGTTCGTGTGCACCCCCATGAGCAGGACCAGGTCGGCGCTCCGCTGCCGCAGGACGTTCCAGATCTGCTGGCCGTCGTCGGCGATGAAGTCGCGGTCCGGGTCGATCTCGATGGCCGGGTGCTGCCGAGTCCAGGCCCGGAACCACGGCTTCTCGCCGGTATCGCTGCCGCCGTCGGAGTCGTCCACCGGCAGCGGGTGGTCGTCGTGGGGCTTGAGTGCCGGCAGCGGGACATGCGGGGCGGCCACCGCCCGCTTGCGGGCCGGGTGGTCGGCGTAGAACGCCATCGTTTCGGACGGGGCGTGGATGACGGTCACGCCGGCGGCACGGGCGGCTTGAATCACCTGGTTCATGCGCGGGGCCATCTCGGCAACCCGCTCGCTGGCCCCGCGGCTCCAGTGCTTGTCCCACATGTCGCAGATAATGATCGCGGTGCGGTGCGCGTCGATCGGCCGTGCCTCGGTGACAGGTTGCCACGTCAGCCGCTGGTCGGTTCCGCGGACGGCGCGGCGGCTCTGGAACGTCACCATCGGCCCCGCGTTTGCTCCGCCATCGCCGGGCGGGGGCCCGCCCGATTGCAAGAATGCGAACAGGTCGCGGACCTGGTCGTTAGTCATGTCGTCCAGCAGTTTTTCCGGCATCAGCGACACCGCCGACGGCTCTAACGACTCGATCTTCGACCGCTCGACGACGGTTTTTTCGTTCTTGGCGTCCACCAGCGTGACCGTCTCCGGCGACTGTTCCACGATCAGCCCGAACAGCGTCCGGCCATCCTTCAGGGCGGCGTTGTAGGCGACGTACTCGG
>DASXAN010001471.1:0-3062 GCA_036406755.1 Gemmataceae bacterium | reverse complement strand
GGCGTACTCCTTCGGCTTACGGCTGGAGTTCCAGACCACCGTCAGCCCGGGGCGGGCGGCCGTGGCCGGGTACTCGTACCGGACCGTCAGCCACGGCGGGGCCGTCTGCGGGTCCACCGGCGGGCCCTCGGCCGTCACCTTCGCCGGGGCCGTCAGCCCCAGCCCCCACTGGGCCAGGTCGTAGTAGTGGCAGCCCATGTCCGCCAGCGTGCCGCCGCCGAAGTCCCACCACCCCCGCCACGTCCGCGGCAGGTAGGCGGCCGAGTACGGCCGGTCGGCTGCCGGCCCCAGCCATTCGTCCCAGTGCAGCCCGGCCGGCGGCGTCTCCCCGGGGTGTGGCTTCTCGTCGGCGCTCCACCGGCTGCCGACCCACAGGTACACCTCGCGGACCGGCCCGACGGCCCCGGCCCGGAGCAGTTCGACCACCCGCCGGTAGTTCTCCCCGGCGTGGATCTGCGTGCCCATCTGGGTGACGCGGCCGGACTTCTTCGCCGCCTCGGCCACCTTGCGGGCCTCGGCGATGGTGTTCGTCAGCGGCTTCTCGCAGAAGACGTGCTTGCCGGCTTGCAGCGCCAGCAGGGTGGCGATCGCGTGAGTGTGGTCGGGTGTGGCGATGGCGACGGCGTCGATGTCCTTGCGGTCGAGGACGCGGCGGAAGTCGGTGGCGAGTTCGGCCTTCGGGTAGTCCTTGTGGGCGGCGTCGAGCAACTTCTCGTCCACGTCGCACAGCACGGCGATGTCGGCCCCGCCCTCGCCGGCGATGTGGTCGAGGTCGTGCCGGCCCTGGTTGTGGACGCCGACCATGGCGACGCGGAGCCGGTCGCTCGGCGGCCGGCCGGCGGCCTGGACGGCCGGCGGGCGGGATTGCGCCAGCGCCCCAAGGGAGACGGCGGCGGACTGGAGGAAGCGGCGGCGGGACAGGCGGGTCATGGGTGGCGTCCGGTGTGGGTGGTGGGCAGGACAGCGGCGTTATACCGGCCCGGGTCACGCGGACCAGTCCGCGACCGCCAGGCCGGGGACGCGGCCGAAGTCGACCAAGTTCTTGGTGACGACGGTCGCCCCGGCTTCGAGGGCGACGGCGGCGATGCGGAGGTCTTGACCGCCGACCCGCAATTTCATCTTCCGAAGATGATCGTACCGGAGCATTGCGGGCTCGCTGTACACGACGACCCGGAACTGCTCGAATGACGTGATCGCGTCGGCCAAGCCTTGATAGGCCCAAGCGCGGCGATCGGGACGCTTTGCTTGGTGGGCGGCGTTGAGCCAGCCCATGACTTGCTCTTCGACGGTGATGACCGTGATGCCGACCGACTTGATCGGGTGAGCGTCCACGGCCGGCCCCACCTTCGGGTGGCCGTGCTGGTACAAGGACAGGATGTCCGTATCCAAGATGAAGCCCGCCATTACCAGTCCCGGTCTTCGTCCGCATCGACCTGCCGGCGGTACTCGGCCATCGCTTCACGCCATTCGTCGTAGAGTGGGTTGTCCTTGAGGATGCCGGCGGGGCTGGGCGGCGGGACGGAAGGCACTTGTATCACCGTCAGCCGTGACCCGGAAGTCAACCGCTGCGTCAGCAGATCATGCAGCTTCAGGACCGCCGCGTCCTGGCTGTCGCCGTCGGCGCTCAGATTAATCGGCTCACCGCAGCGGGCCAAATACCTGCCGCCGGGGAGAGGGTCAACCAGTACCGGGATATCCATGAGTTCGGCCTCCCTCAACGCGATCCCGCATCCCCATCATACCGCGCCCCCCGCGCCCACGGACACAGCGCATCGCCGACCGGTTCAGCCCCGCTCCCGGCCGCACACCGCGGCGAACGCCGCCCGCACCCGACCGGTGTGGGCCGCCAGGTCAGCCACGAACCACTCCGCCGCTTCGTACCCCAGCCGGCGAGCCAGCTTCGCCAGCCCGGCCGGATCGTCCGGCAGCTCGTCGGAGGCCCGGTTCGTCACGCCCCGCAGCCGGCCTTCGGCCAGCCGCAGGAAGTCGTACCCGGCCCGCAGGTCGGCGTGCTCGGCGTCCGTCAGTAACCCGGCCGCGTGCAGGGCGGTTAGGGCGTCGCGGGTGTTCGGCGGTTGCAACGCCGGCCGGCCGGCCGCGTGCCGCAGCTGCAACATCTGTACGACGAACTCGACATCGACCAGGCCGCCGGCGCCGCGCTTCAGGTCCCGCGGGTGCCCGGCCTCCATCCGCTCTCGCATCGCCCGGACTTCGTCCACCAATTGCGGGCCACACGCCTGCCCGTACGCCGCCCGCCGGGCCGCCGCCTCGACCGCGGCCCGGAACGCCGGCTCGCCGACGACCGCCCGCGCCTTGGTCAGCGCCTGCCGCTCCCACACCTGCGCCCCGCCGCCGGCGTAGTACCGGTCGAACTCGGCCAGGGCCACGGCCAGGCTGCCGGACCCGCCGGTCGGCCGCAGCCGCATGTCCACGGCGTACAGCCGGCCCATCGGCCCGTGCCCGCCGACCGTGCGGATGACCCGCCGGGCCAGGTCGCTGAAGAACTGGCGGTTGTCGACTTGGTCGAGCTGCGGCCGGGAGGGTGAGGCTCCTGCCGAGCCGGGCGCTCGCGGCTCGGCAGGAGCCTCGCCCTCCCAGCCGCCGGTTGCCACTTGGAGACCATCCCCCGCTTCGCCCTCGTACACCAGCACCAGGTCCAGGTCGCTGTGGTAGCTCAGCTCCCGCCCGCCGAGCTTGCCCAGGGCCAGCACCGCCCACCGGCACGGTCGGCCGTCGGCCAGCCGCGGCTCGCCGTACTTCGCCGCCACCGCCGCCGCCTCCAGGGCCGCGATCTGCCCCAGGAGCGTTTCGGCCAAATCGCTCAGGGCCGCCGCGGTGGCCGCCTCCGGCGTCTTGCCGAGCAGGTCGGCGACGCCGATCCGCAACAGCTCCTTGTCCTGAAAGCTGTGCAGGATCGGCCCGACGTCGGCGGCGTTGGCGCACAGGGCGGCCAGCTCGGCCCGCAGCTCGTCGGCCGTCCGCGGGCGGTTGAGCACCAGGCTGTCGAGCAGCTCGTCGATCATGCCCGGGTTGTTCACCAGGATGTCGGCGAGGAACTGGCT
>DASXAN010001470.1:0-7582 GCA_036406755.1 Gemmataceae bacterium | reverse complement strand
TGCACCGCGTCGGTGTCTTGCAGTTCGTCGATCAGGACAAACCGGAATCGTTGCCGGAGCTTCAGGCGAATCTCGGGCCGGTCGCGGAGCAGGTCGCGGGCCTGGGTCAGCAGGTCGTGGAAGTCCACGACGCCCGCCCGCCGCTTTCGGGCCTGGTAGGCCCGCGCGCACGCGGCGGCAACGCGGGCGAACCGTTGCCCGACCGCAGCCGCCTCGCCGGGCCGCTCGGCATCGGCTGCGAACGGGGCCAGCTTCTCCGACAGGCACTCCCGGAAATCTGCGAGCGCTTTCTTCACCGCCTCATAGGTCGGTTCGTCCTGCCACGCCTTCGCCTGCTCGGTCCCTTTCACCTTCGCCGCCTCGCACAGCGCCCCGACAGCCGCCGCCAAGTCGGCGGCCTCGGCCAGTCGCGGCGTCTCGTCCAGCAACCGCCGCACGTTCGCCCGCATCTTCGGGCCGAAGCATGGCGTCGCCTGGAGCAGTCGCAAGCAGCGGGTGATCCGCGGCGCGTCAGTGACGAGGTGCCGGACATACTCGGGCAGTAGTACCGCCCGCGGCCGCGACAGCCATTCGTCGGCAACGGCATCCGGATCGCGGCGGCCCCATTCGTCCCACGCGGCCAGGTCCGGTGCGGCCAGCAACCCCTCGACCGCCTCGACCGTCGCCCGCCAGCCGTAGAGCGGGACTAGCGCCCGAAGGTCGTCACCGGCCTGCGTCTGGGCCGTGAGCAGATCATGCAGCGCGTCCCGCAGCGATTCGTCCCGCAGGTTCGACGACAGCACGTCCTCCAGTACGTCGAACCGCGGGTCCAGTCCGGCCGCGACGGCATGCTGCCGCAGCAGCGTGCCGCAGAAGGCGTGAATGGTGCTGACGGCCGCGGTTTCAAGGTTGCGCAGATGCCTCGTCCACCGCTCGCGGTCCGCCGGCCGGGCGGCCGCCGTTAGTTCCGCGTTGACGGCGGCGCGGATCCGCTGACGCATGCCGCGGGCCGCCCGGTCGGTGAAGGTGATGGCAACGAGCTGGCCGATCTCGGCCGCGTCATCCCGCAGATGGGACAAGTATCGCCGCGTCAGCACCTCCGTCTTGCCGCAACCGGCCCCCGCGGACAAAACCACGGACACGCCGCGTGTGGTTACGGCACGGGCCTGCTGGCCGTTCAGGCCGGAACCCGGTTGGACGGCGGCCGATTCGCGGCCGCCAGCCGCCAAGTCGTCGTGTTTCAGATCGTCACGCATCCGGCCTTGCCCCGGCGTCCGGGCTGATCATCGGCAGCGGCAGCTCCCAATCCTTCTCAACCGACCGGCTCTGGGCGATGCGACACGACTGGCCATAGGGGCAGGCTTCGGTGCAGTCGTCGGCCCGCGGCTTGAGCGGGAAAACGCCGCGGCGAATGTGGCCGGCCAGTGTGGCGACCCACCGCTCGAGGTGTTCACGGAAGCGCGGCCAGTGTTCGGCCGCGTGAAGCCATGCCGTCGGCGGCCGGCCCGCCGGCAGCGCGACCTTCGCCCCGCCCTCGGCCACCAGCCAGTACGCCAGCCCGAGCGGCCGTGCGGCCGGGCTCACGACCCGCTCCACGGCCAGGGCGTACAAGGGCAGTTGCAGTTTCCGCAGGGTGACCAGATCGGCGGCGGTGTGGTACTTGCCCCGGCCGGTCTTGTAGTCGATGACCCAGAATCCTTGCGTCCCGTCGTCGAACTCGGCCACGTCGATCCGGTCGATGCGGCCGCCGATGCGGACCTCGACATCCCCGTGCCGGACGACGAGCGGGCCTGGGTCGGACGGCCCGCCGAGGCCGAAATCGACCTCGAAGGCGTGCGGCCGGGGTGTGAGGGCGTGGTCCTGCCAAGCCGCCTGAAACGACCGCCAATGTAGCCCGTAGCGGGCCGCGGCGCGTTCCAGCCGCTCGCCTTCGAGCCGCCAGAGGGCCTGGGCCGCCGGGCTGGACACGCGGGCGGCGTACTCGTCGATCGCCGCCCGCAATTCCGCGACGAGGTCGCCGGCCAACTCCTCGGTCGGGGCCTGCGCGTCCCGTTGTTTGAGCCGGGCATGCAATCGCGCCAGGGCGCGGTGGACGGCCGCCCCACGGCGGGTGTGCTCGACCTCCTCGGCGGGGTCCTCCAGCGGCTCCAGCTTCAGGACTTCTTCGAGAAAGAACCGGAATGGGCATGCGACGTAGTGCTCCAGGGCCGTCGGGCTGAGCACCTTGTCTGGGCCGAATCGCTCCCGTAAGTCGGCGACGATTCCGGCCGAGCGCAGCAGGCCGTCGTACGGCGAGAATTCGCGGCTGCGGAATCGCTCGCGCACAATCGCGGCCGCGGCGCGCAAATGCTCAGATAAGTCGTCTGACCAGTCGGGCGGAGTGCCCGAGCCGCCGGTTGCCGCCCATCGCACCCGGTACTCGGCCGGCGACAGAGGTCGGTCCCGGTCGTACCCCTCGATCAGCATCCGCTGGCGCGCCACCGGCACCGTACCTTCGGTGAAGCACTCCAGAACGGCCGTGAGGAAGGAACTCGGCAATGACGACTGGCCCTTGTCATCGACGGCCGCGTAGCTGAGTACCAGCCCGCGGCGGGGACGGGTCAGGAGTTGGTAGAACAGCAGCATTTCGTCCGGCAATCGGTCGGCGGCACAACGGACGTCCAATCCGGCCCCGCGGAACGCTTGCCGTTCGCCGTCGTCGAACAGCGGGCAGCCACTCAGGTCCGGGAAACTCCGCTCACCCAGGCCGAGCAAGAACAGGTATTCGCAATCCGAGTGGCGAGCTTGCTCGGCGGACGCCAGTCGAACCCGGGCCGGACCGTGCGGCGTCCGCGGCACACCGACGGACGCGGTGAGCGTGCCGAGCAGGCGGTGAAACGTCGCCGGCGTGTAGGTTGGCGGGCGGGCGTGCAGGTGACGTTCCTGGGCGACCCACGCGTCGAGTTCGGACCAGAACCGGCCCCAGGCGGCCGGATCAGCCCGCTCGGCCTCGTCCGCCAATCCCAGGTCCGCGGCGAAGTCCCGCAACCACGCCGCGAACGCCTCCAGCCCGCCGCGGTCGGGCATCCGGTCCCAGGCGCGGAAGAACCGTTCGAAGAACGGCAAACACCGCTTCGCCAATTCGTGCTTGCGGCGGCGGCGGGATTCCTCCGGCGCCTCGTCCTCCAACCCGGGCGGCGGCTCCGCCGCCCACAGCCGGGCCTGCCGCAGGTACACCTCGCGGCCGCGCGGCTCGCCCAGCAGTCGGAGCAGGACTTCGGCGGTTTCCATCACGACCGCGTCCGCCTCGACTTCTGGCCAACCCGGGCGGAGGTAGGTGCTCCGCAGGAGGGCCGTCGTCGCGGCGAATGGGAAGTCGTCGTCGGCCAGTCGGGCGGCCCGCAGCAGCACGGCGATGGCCGGGCTGCGAATCAGCGGGTCGTTCCCCTCCACGTCGACCGGGACCCCGTAGTCGGCGAACACGTCGCGGACCAGATTGGCATAGGGTGCTAGGTCGCGCGCCGTCACGAGGATTTCGCCGGCCGGCGTGCCGTCGAGCAGCAACGTCTTGACCGCCCGGGCGGCCATGCGGACCTCGCCGACCAGCCCCGGGGCCTCGGCCACTTGCACCCCGTCCGCGTCGGCGGTGCGGGCGACCTCGGTGCGGAACAGGTGTCGCTCGACGTGCGCCAAGCCCCGCGGCCGCGGCGGGGGTCGGAAGCCGGAGCCGCCGTCGGTCCGCACGGCGATCCGGCGCCCGGCCAAACATTGCGGCAGTTTGGCCAACGTCGCCAGCGGGCGGCCGAACAGCTCGCCGCGTTCGTCATCGCCTTCGCCGTCGGTCAGGATCGTGACCCACACCTCCTCGACGGTACCCGCCACGGCCGCGAGCAGGTTCAGCTGCGGCGGGGTGAAGTCCACGAACCCGTCTGCGAATACGGCCTGGGCCCTTGCGAATGGACCAGCTCGGCCGGCCGCCCACAACGCCCGCGCCCGCACGTAAGTCGCTTCGCGGTCGAACAGCCGGCGGTCGGCCAGCCGCTTCTGATAGCGGGCGAAAATGCGGGCCACCTGTCCGGCCTTATCCCGCTCGCCTCCGTCGCGCCCGCCAGCGAGGTGACGAACAATCCGACTGAACTCGGTCGGCGTCACCCCCTGCCCCTTCAGCTCCGTGAGGAAACCGAACGCGACGTCCGCGAACCCGCGGCTATCGGCGACGGCGGCGAAATGCGGCAGATCCCCGCGGCGGGCGAGGTCGGCCAGCACGCCATCGAGCACCAGCCGCTGGTGCAGTTCCGGCATTGGCCGGGCGGCCGGTTCGGCGGCGCGGACGACGTGGCGGGCGAAATCCGGGAAGGTGAATAGGTTCGGGGCCAAGACTGCCCCGGTCGAGCCGATCAGCCGCGGCCGCAGGGCGTCGAGGGCGCGCTCGCTCGGGCCGATCCAGAGCGCGGCGCCGATGCCGCCGGCGGCCCGCTCGCGGTAGCGGGTCAGCAGGGCGTGCGTCTTGCCCGAGCCGACCGGGCCGGCGATGACGAAGACGGCGGCCGACATCCCTGGACGACCCTCAGGGGGGGGATCAGTCCGGCATCTTACCCTCCCGCCGTGGCGGCGGGGAAGGCGAACCGCCCCCGGGGTCGCCCGCCGGCCGGTGTTCGTATACTGGACACCATGTCTGACCTCTATGACGAGATTGAGGAGGCCCGCCGGGCGATCGAGTCGCGCTGGCCGGGCCGGCCGACGATTGGCGTCATCCTCGGCACCGGGCTGGGGGCGCTCGCCCAGGAGATCGATGCCGACGTCACCATCCCCTACCCCGAGCTGCCGCACTTCCCGCGGTCCACCGTGCTCGGCCACGCCGGCGAGCTGGTCTGCGGCCGGTATGCGGGCAAGACGGTCGTCGCCATGTCCGGCCGGTTCCACGCCTACGAGGGCTACCCGCTCCGCCAGATCACGTTCCCGGTGCGGGTGATGAAGGCACTCGGCTGCGGCGTCCTGATCGTCTCCAACGCCTGCGGGGGGTTGAACCCGCAGTTCGCCAAGGGCGACCTGATGGCGATCGAGGACCATATTAACCTGATGGGCGACAACCCGCTCATCGGCCCCAACGACGACCGCCTCGGCGACCGCTTCCCGGACATGAGCGAGCCGTACGACAAGGGCCTCCTGGCGTTGGCCCGCAAGGCGGCCTTGGAGGAACAGATCGTCTGCCATCAGGGCGTGTATGTCGCCGTGACCGGGCCGAATCTCGAGTCCCGTGCCGAGTATCGATTCCTCCGCACGATCGGCGCAGACGTCGTCGGCATGTCCACGGTGCCGGAAGTCATCGTCGCCGATCACTCGAAGATGAGGGTGCTCGGATTTTCCGTCGTGACCGACATGTGCCTGCCGGACGCGCTCAAGCCGGTCAGCCACGAGGAGATCGTGGCCGTGGCCAACGAGGCGGAGGCGAAACTCAGTCGGCTGGTGCGGCGGGTGGTCGGGGCGCTGCCGTGAGGGGCGAGCGGTGGGTGCTGGCCGTGGCGATGGTCTTGCCGTCCGCGGCGGCCGCCACTTACTTCGTCGCCCTGAGCGATCCCGATACGCCTGACCCGCAGGCCAACCCGCTGATGGCCGCGGCATACTCCGGCAGCAAAGTCCTCCAGTTTGGCCTGCCCGTCGTCTGGCTCGCGCTGACTGATCGGGCGGCCCTGCGCCCCGGGCGATTGTCGTTCCGCGGCGTCGGCCTTGGGTTGGCGTTCGGCGTCGCGGTCGCGACCCTGGCATTCGGCCTGTACTACGGCTGGCTGGCCGAGTCCCCGCTCTTCGCCGGCGTGCCGGCCCGCATCCGGGCCAAGGTCGGCGAATTCGGCGCGGCGACGCCGGCCGGCTTTTTGCTACTGGCCGGGTTCTTGGCGATCTTTCATTCGCTGCTGGAAGAGTATTACTGGCGGTGGTTCGTCTACGGCCGGCTCCGCCGCCACGTCCCGCTGTCCGCCGCCCTGCTGCTGGCCGCGCTGGCGTTCATGGGGCATCACATCGTCGTCCTGGGCGTTTACTTTCCGGGCTGGTTCTGGCCGGCAGTGTTGCCGTTCTCGCTGGGGATCGCCGTCGGCGGCGTCGTCTGGGCGTGGCTGTACGAGCGGACCGGGTCACTGGTCGGGCCGTGGCTCAGCCACCTCATCGTGGACGCGGCCGTCATGGCCATCGGTTATGACCTCGTCTTCCACCGCCGGTAAACCCCGCATTGACAGATTCCGCCCTTCTCGGGCACAATCGCCGCGGCTCACCGTCTCGCCGCGAGGTCATTCATGAAGAAGGCCCTCATTACCGGGATCACGGGCCAGGACGGCTCGTACCTGGCGGATCTGCTCCTGGCCCACGGCTACGAGGTCCACGGCGTCGTCCGCCGGGCCAGCACCGAGAACTTCGAGCGGATCGCCCACCTGGCCGGCCGCGTCACGCTCCACCAGGCGGACCTGCTCGACCAGCTGTCCGTCATCGACGTGCTCCGCGCCGTCCGCCCGGACGAGGTGTACAACCTCGCCGCCATGAGCTTCGTGCCGACGAGCTGGAAGCAGCCGGTGCTGACCGGCGAGTTCACCGCCCTGGGCGTGACCCGCGTGCTGGAGGCGATCCGCCTCATCGACCCGCACGGCATCCGCTTCTACCAGGCCAGTTCCAGCGAAATGTTCGGCAAGGTCCAGGCCGTGCCGCAGTCGGAGACGACGCCGTTCTATCCCCGCAGCCCGTACGGCGTCGCCAAGCTCTACGGCCACTGGATCACCGTCAACTACCGCGAGAGCTACAACATGTACTGCTGCAGCGGCCTCTTGTTCAACCACGAGGGGCCGCGGCGCGGGCGGGAGTTCGTCACCCGCAAGGTCACCGACGGCGTCGCCCGGATCAAGCTCGGGCTGGCGCACGAACTGCGGTTGGGCAACCTTGAGGCCAAGCGGGACTGGGGCCACGCCGCCGACTACGTCCGGGCGATGTGGCTGATGCTCCAACAGCCCGAGCCGGACGACTACGTGATCGCCACCGGCGAGACGCACTCCGTCCGCGAACTGGTCGAGGCGGCGTTCGGGTGCGTCGGCCTGGACTGGCAGAAGTACGTGGTCGTGGACCCGGCCCTGTACCGGCCGGCCGAGGTGGACCTGCTCGTCGGCGACCCGTCCAAGGCGAAGCGGGTCCTGGGCTGGCGCCCGGAGGTAACGTTCGACGGCCTGGTCCGCGAGATGGTATTCGCCGACCTGGACCGGCTCCAACCGCAGGTCCAGAGCCGGCGGCGGGCGGCCTGACGCGGGGCGGGCGATGCGCACCCTGATCACCGGAGCGACCGGGTTCGTCGGCGGCCACCTGGCCGAGTGCCTGCTGGCGGCCGGCGACGAGGTCCACGGCCTGGCGCGGTGTGCGGAGTGGCCGGCCGCGCTGACCCATCTCGCGCCCCGAATCCCACTGCACGCCGCCGACTTGCAGGACACGGGCCGCACCGCCCGGCTACTCGCCGAACTGCGCCCGGACCGGATCGCCCACCTGGCCGGCTACGCCGACGCCGGGGCGTCGTTCCGCGACCTCGATGCCGCCTGGAGTGGCAATCTTAACGCCACCCGCTCCCTCTACGACGCCATCGCCCGGACCGAAA
>DASXAN010001469.1:0-2307 GCA_036406755.1 Gemmataceae bacterium | reverse complement strand
CACCACTCACCACTCCACCACTCACCAACTCGTACACGCCCGACACGACCGGGCGGTTGCCGCAGAACCCGTGGGTGACCTCCTCCGCCGACATGCCGGTGGCCGACAGCAGCGCGGCCGGCAGGTAGCCGATCGCGGCCGCCCGGACCGGGGCCATCTCCCCGGCCGCGATCAGATCCGGGATCGGCCGCCGCTCGACGGCGATGTGCGGCCCGAGATGGTCGATCAGGCCGGCCGCCGACTCGCCGGACCAGGCCGCGGCGCTGGCCAGGATCTCCCCGCCGTCCACCGCCTTCGCCAGCGCGGCCACAGTCGGGTAGAACAGGATTGTCCGGACGGAAACCTCCCGCCCCAGCGCCCGCGACAGCCGGGCGGCCAGCTGCACGGCCATCAGCGAGTTGCCGCCGAGGTCGAAGAAGTTGTCCTCGATGCCGACCCGCGCCGCGTTGAACAGCTCCGCCCAGACGGTGGCGATTTTCCGTTCGGTCGGCTTGCGCGGAGCGACGTACGCCCGGGCCGCCTTCGCCGTCGCGGGGGCCGGCAGGGCGCGGCGGTCCACCTTGCCCCCGGCCGTCAGCGGCAGCTCCGGCAGGACCACCCACGCGGCCGGCAGCATGAACTCCGGCAGGCCCCGCCGCAGGACGGCGGCCAACTCGGCCGGGTCGAGCTCCCCTGCCCCGACGACGTAGGCGACCAGTTGCAGCCGCCCCGCCTCGTCCGGCCGGGCAAGCACTGCCGCCTGTCGCACGGCCGGGTGCTTCGCCAGCGCGGCCTCGACCTCGCCCGGCTCGATCCGGAACCCGCGGACCTTCACCTGGTCGTCCATCCGGCCGAGGAATTCGAGTTGCCCGTCCGGCCGCCAGCGGGCCCGGTCGCCGGTGCGGTACATCCGCCCGCCATGGAACGGATCGGGGACGAACCGCTCGGCCGTCAGTTCCGGCCGATTCCGGTAGCCGCGGGCGACGCCGTGCCCGCCCAGGTACAACTCGCCCGGCACGCCGACCGGCTGCGGTCGGCCCGCGGCGTCGAGGACGTACGCTCGGACGTTGGCCAGCGGCCGGCCGATCGGCACCTCGCCGGCCGGCGGGATACCCGCTTGCGGGTCGCCGGCGCCCGCCGGCACGGCGAACGCGACCGAAGTCACCGTCGTCTCGGTCGGCCCATAGGCGTTGACCCAGGTCAGCCGGCCACCGGTGAGGCGGCGCCAGTCGGCCGCGACTGCGGCCCGCGCCTTCTCGCCGCCGACGACGACGGCCCGCAGCGACGCCGGCAGCGGCCGCGGGAACTCGACCAGGTCGGCCGTCAGGTCGTGCCAGTAAGCGGTCGGCAGTTCCAGCACCGTCAGGCCGTGCCGGTCGGCGAACCGGAGCAACTCGGCCGCGGTCGGCGGCGGCCCGGCCGGCCGCAGGACGACGGCCGCCCCGACGGTCCAGGCCGGGAAGATCTCCTCGGCCGCCACGTCGAACGACAGCGACGTGAACTGCAACACCCGGTCGGCCGGCCCCAGGTCGAGCAGCCGCCGCACGCCAACACACAGGTTGACGAGGTTGCGGTGCGTGACTTCGACGCCCTTGGGCGTGCCGGTCGAGCCGGACGTGTAGATGACGTAGGCGACGTCGTCGGGCGAGCCGGCGGAAGGGCGAGGCTCATGCCGAGCCGGTGGGATAGCCGGCTCGGCAGCAGCCTCGCCCTCCCGAACCAGCTCATCAACGCTCAGGACCGTCCCGTCGAACGACGGCAACCGGTCCCACAGGTGGGACTGCGTCAGCAGCACGCGGGCGCCGGCGTCGGCGAGCAGGAACGCCAGCCGCTCCTTCGGGTAGCCCGGGTCCAGCGGCAGATACGCGGCCCCGGCCTTGAGGACCCCGAGCAGCCCGACGGCCATCTCGGCGGACCGCTCGGCGCACAGCCCGACGACGGCCCCCGGCCCGACCCCGGCGGCACGCAAGTGTTCGGCGAGCCGTTCCGCCCGCGCGTCGAGGCCCGCGTAGGTGAGCGAACCGCCGGGCGACCCGGCTTCGCCGGGTACCCCGACCACGGCGACGGCGTCCGGCGTCCGGGCGGCCTGTTCGGCGATCAGGCCGTGGACGGTGCGGTCGCGGGGGTAGTCCACCGCCGTGCGGTTCCACTCGTCTACGACCAGCCGCCGCTCGGCGGCGTCGGCCAGCGGCACCGCCGACACCCGCTCGTCGGGCGCGGCCGTCAGCCGGGCCAGCAGCGCCTCGTAGTGCCGCAGCAGGCGGGCGGCCGTGGCGTCGTCGTAAAGGTCGGCGTTGTACTCGGCCGCGACCGTCAGTTCGCCGGCGT
>DASXAN010001468.1:0-6087 GCA_036406755.1 Gemmataceae bacterium | reverse complement strand
GTGCTCCAACAACCTCAAGCAGATCGGCCTGGCCGTCCACAACTACCACGACGCCGTCAAGTCCCTGCCCCCGACCTACATTCGTCAGGACTGGCCGACCTGGGCGGTGTTCATCCTGCCGTACATCGAGCAGGGGGCCGCGTACTCCGGCTGGGACACGCAGCTGCGGTACTACGACCAGGCGAACTTCGGCGCCGCGAACGACCCGACCAAGGTCGTCGTCCAGATCTACCAGTGCCCCGCCCGGCCGCGGGACAACTTCCTGAGCGTGGACAACGGCGGCACCGACAAAGACGTGCCGAGCGCTTACACCGGCAACCCGCACCGGCCCGGCGGGGTGGGCGACTACGCCGCCTGCCACGGGACCGACGTGGCCACCCTCGACGGCAACGGCGCGCTGACCATCGGCGTCGCCCTGGCGATGGTCCAGCCCGGCGGCGCCGCCTGGACGAACGTCACCGCCGCGTACCAGTCGCCCCTGGGCTCGCGGATCACGTCGTGGAAGAGCCAGACCACCCTCGACTCGATCACGGACGGGACCAGCAACACGATCATGATCGGGGAGAAGTACGTCCGTCCGGGGATGCGGTGGGGCAAGAACGAGGACCGCAGCATCTATAACGGCCAGTTCGCCCGCGTCTTTCGCCGGGCGGCCGGCGTGCCGACGAAGGATACGACCTTGCTCCCGTTCCCGCTCGTCGCGGACCTGGGCGAGGATTTCGGCGCGGCGACGGGGACCTCGCAGCCGTCCTTCCAGAAGTTCGGCAGCTGGCACTCGGGAGTCTGCCTGTTCGTCTTCGGCGACGGCAGCGTCCGGTCGCTGAGCAGTACGATCGACAACGTCACCCTCGGCCGGCTCGCCGAGCGCAACGACGGGATGCCACTCTCGGGCAGCTACTGAGCCCGCTCGACTTCGATGGTGATTTCGTTCGGGCCGGGCTTGATGGTGTACTGGAGGTCCGCCGTCTCGAACTTCGTGTACCGCCGGTGGACGAGCAGCGGCGGCGGGGCGGCGCCCTCCGTCGGCTGCTGCATCAGGCGGGCGCGGTACGTCCCCTCCTTGACGCCGGGGACTTCCTTGCCGGCGACCCGCGTGGTCAGGGTGAAGGTCCCGTCCTCGGCGATCGTCCCGCCCGGCAGCTCGGCGGGATCGGTCGTCGATTGGAACTGGACGATGTACCCGGCCAGGTCCTTCACCGACCCCTTCCCCTTGTTCACCACCTTCCCCGTGACCGGGTAGAGCCGCGGGCCGGAGTTGCACCCGGCCGGGCCGAGGACGGCCGCGGCCAGCAGCACGCCGACCAGCCGGGCGCGAGGTGATGTCACGGGCCGGCACATCGGCGGGCCTCCGAAAAGCCGGGTGGTCGGCCGATCAATACTCCCGGTAGCAGCTCCGCTGCGGGTCGCAGCAGTCCGTCATGCCCACCTCGCCGTCGTCGGGGCCGAGCGGCTTGGCCGTTTGCAGGCACCAGAAGTCGGTCAGCCCGGCCTGGTAGTCCGGGTCGTTCTCGAACCCCTCGCCGTGGACGGCCATCGCCTTGCTTTGCAGATGGATGCAGCGTGGCACCTGCGGCAGCTCGGACATTTCATACCTCCGATCACTCGTTCCCACGCTCCGCGTGGGACCGCAAGAGCGGCCGCTCTGCGGCCCGTCCGGTCGGCGACAGCGCCGCGGAGCGGCGAGGACGTGCGTTCGCACGCGGAGCGTGGGTACGAGGGAAAGTCCCGTCACGCCTCCCAGTACTTCCTGGCCCCGGCTGCCGTCAGCGCCGCCCGCTTCACGGCCGTCGCCAGCAGCTTCACCTTGTACCCGTTCTGGGCCAGCGGCCGGGCACCCTGGCACGCCGCCTCGCCGGCGGCCGCGGCCGTCTCCTCCGTCACCGCCTTGCCCTCCAGCGCCTGGGCCGCCGCCTCGCTCACCAGCGGCGTCGGGGCCACGTGGCCGACCACCACCCGCACGTTCGTCGCCCTGCCGCCGTCGAGCTTCATCGCCACGCACGCCTGGGCCAGCGGCCAGTCGTAGGACTGCTTGTGCCGCACCTCGTAGCTGGCGCTGGCCACGCCGGCCGCCGGCGGGATCGTCACCAGCGTGACCATCTCGTTCGGGGATAGCACGTGCTCCCGCTGCGTGTCGTCGAACGGGGCGTTGAAGAAGTTGGCCAGCGGGAAGGTCCGCCTACCCTTGGGTCCTTGAATCTCGGCCGTCGCCCCCAGGGCGATCAGGGCCGGCGCCAGCGTCGAGGGGTTGACGATGACGCACGGATGGCCCTGGGTGAAGATCGCGTGGTACTGGTTCTCGCCGTCCAGGGCGTAACACCGGTTGCCGCCCTTGAGCAGGCAGTGGACGTGCTCGTCGCGGAAGTACCAGCACCGGTTCCGCTGGCACAGGTTGCCGCCGAGGGTGCCCATGTTGCGGATCTGCGCCCCGCCGACCATGCCGGCCGCCGTCGCCAGGGCGGCGGCGTACTTGCGGACGATCGGGTCGTCGGCGATGTCCACGAGCTTGACGCCGGCCCCGATGGTGATCGTCGGCGGGTCGCTGCGGGTGGACCGGATCTGCCGGAAGCCGCCGCCCAGGATGTTGAGGCTGACGACCGTCTCCGGCTGGGCGACGTACTCCTTCTGGAGGTCGTGCAGGTCGGTGCCGCCGGCGAGCAGCTCGGCCGGGCCCCACTTGTCGGTGAGCAGGCCGACGGCCTGCTCGACGGTCGTCGGCTGGTAGTAGGTGAAGTTCTTCATGGGTGTTCCTTGTTGCTCCCCTCTAGGGAGAGGGGCCGGGGGGAGGGGCGAGGTTTTCCCTCACCCCCTAACCCCCTCTCCCATAAAGGGAGAGGGGGAACCAAGCCGTAACCTCTTGCTCCCCCTCTCCCTTTATGGGAGAGGGGGCCGGGGGGTGAGGGGAGACCAACCGCCCTCACCCCGACCCCTCTCCCCTCTGGGGAGAAGAGCGAGCGGCTTACGCCTTCCCGCCTTTCGGTTCCAGCGCGGCCAGCACCCGCCACGGGGTCACTGGCAGGTACGGGACGCGGACGCCCAGGGCGTTGAACACGGCGTTGCTGATCGCCGCCGCCGTCGAGACGATGGGCGGCTCGCCGACGCCGATCACGCCCCGCTCCGGCATGTCCATCAGGTGCACGGTGATCTTCGGCATGTCCCGCAGGCCGCCGAGCTTGTAGAACTCCATGTCTGGGTTGACCTGCCTGCCGGTCGCCCGGTCCATCAACCGCTCCTCGAACAGGGCGTAGTTCAGCCCCATGACGACGCCGCCGGCCACCTGCGACTCGCACGTCAGTTTGTTGACCACCAGCCCGCAGTCCTGCACCGCGAACATGTGATCGATCCGCACGACGCCGGTTTCCGTGTCCACCCGCACCTCGGCCGCCTGCACGCCGCACACCTGGATGCTGGACACGTGCGGGTGCTGGGCGCCCATCGGGGAGCTCCAGTCGCCCTTGCCCTTGGCCTGATCCATCCCCAGCTTGGCGCAGAATTCCTTCCACGCCCAACTCTTCTGGTTCTGGGTGTCCACGACTTTGCCCGGCTCCACCTCCAGGTGGGCCGGGTCGGCCCCGACCCGCGGGCCGACCTTCTTGAACAGGTCCTCCAGCGCCGCCTGGGCGCCGCGGAGGGCGGCCGGGGCCTGCGACGGCGTGGTCGTGCTGCCGCCGGAACCCGTGGACCAGCCCAGGTTGCTCTCGCCGATGTGGGTCACGATGTCGGTCGGTTGCAGGCCGAGGATTTCGGCGACGACCACGGCCGTCACCGTCCGCAGGGCGGTGCCCAGGTCTTGCGAGGACGTCTCGGCCGTCACGGAGCCGTCGCGGTTGATGGTGACGTGGCACTCGTTCGGCTGGCCGCCCTGGGCGCCGCCGCCCCAGGTGTGCAGGGCCATCCCCAATCCGTGCTTGAGAGTGCCGCCCGGCCCCTTGCCCGGCGGGTGCCACTTGTCCTTCCACCCGGTCAGCTTGGCCAGGATGTCGATCTGCTCGTTCCAGATGTCGTGCCGCCGGGCCGCCCAGTCGACCGGGTCCTTGGCCACGGCCGCCGGGTCGTTTCGCGGCAGGTTCTTACGGCGGACCTCCATCGGGTCCAGGCCGAGCTTGGCGGCCAGGTCGTCCACGGCCGGCTCGGTCAGGATGCAGTTCTGCGGGTGGCCGGGGGCGCGGAACGCCCGCGACCCGCCGGCGTTGGTGAGCACGACCGAGTGCTTGCGGCGCCAGTTCGGGACGACCTCGGTGTAGATGTACGGCAGCAGGTTCAGGTTGACGGTGGCCCGACCGGTGTACCCGGGGGTGCCGTGGCAGTCCACGTCGTAGGCGGTGATGGTGCCGTCCTTCGTCCCGGCGATCTTGACCTTGCCGTAGGCGCTGGGCCGGTTGCCGGCGGTGGTCACCTCCTCGTCCCGTTCGAGCATGAGCTTGACGGGGGCCTTTGCCTTCTGGGCCAGCTCGGCGCAAACCATCCCCTGCACGTCCGCCCCGAACTTGCTGCCGAACCCGCCGCCCATGTAGTGGGTGACGCACTTCACCTTGCCGGCCGGGATGCGGAACCGCCCGGCGAGCTGCCCGGCCGTGGACACGGTCGCCTGGGTGGACGCCCACACGGTCAGCCCGCCGTCCTTGTCCCACTCGGCCACCAGGCCGTGCGACTCGAGGCACTGGTGGCAGACCGTCGCCGCCCCGTAGGTGCCCTCGACCACGGCGTCCGCCTTGGCGAACGCCGCGTCCACGTCCCCGTGGGTCGCCGCCGACCCGGGCTCGACGTTGGCCTTCGCCCGCCCGGGGGTCGTCTTCTTCTCCGGGTTCTTCAGCCCGTCGGCCTCCAGCACGATGTGGTCGAGTACCTCGTACTCGGCCTTGATCGCCCGGAGCGCGTCCCGGGCCTGCTCCTCCGTTTCGGCGGCCACGGCGGCGACCTCGTCGCCGGCGTAGTAAAACTCCTTGCCCTCCTTGGCGTTGTTGACCGTAATCACGGCCTTGACCCCGGGCATCTTCTCGGCCGGGGACAGGTCCAGGCTCTTGAGCCTGGCGTGGGCGAATGGGCACCGCAGGATGCGGGCGTGCAGCATCCCGGGGCGGTTGACGTCGAAGCTGTACTTCGCGTGGCCGGTGGCCTTGTCCGGGCCGTCCAGACGTTGGATCTTGGTGCCGAGCAGGCGGCGGTTCTTCGGCCAACTGGTCGCCATGGGTCAGCCCCCCTTCCGGCAGAGGAGTTCGATCGCGTGCCGCATCTGCTCGTAGGTGCCGCAGCGGCAGATGTTGCCCGAGACGCCGTCCTCGACCTCGGCCGGCGTGGCGTTCGGGTTCTTGTCCAGGGCGGCCCGCATGGCGACGACGAACCCGGGGGTGCAGAACCCGCACTGCTGGGCGTCGCACTTGGCGAACGCGGCCGGCACGGCGTCGAGCTCGCTGCCGTTGACGAGCGACTCGGCCGTCTTGACCTGCTTGCCGCGGGCCTCGACCGCCAGCATGGTGCAGGAGTAGATCGCCCGGCCGTCGATCATGACCGTGCACGCCCCGCAGGTGCCGCGGTCGCACACCCGCTTGCTGCCGGTCACGTCGAGGTCGTTCCGCAGGGCGTCGAGCAGGGTGACGCGAGGCTCGACCTTCGTCGAGAGTTTCTTGCCGTTGACGGTCAACTCGATCTGCACGGGCCCGGGGCCGACCGCGACCGGCTTGCCGGCGGCGGACCGCGAGTCGTCGGCGGCTACGGCTTCATTTAGCCCCCGGTCAATGACCGGGGGCAAAAGGCCGGCCGCCGCGGCGGTGCCGGACCCGGTCAGGAAGGCGCGGCGGGATATGCCGCCCCGGGATTTTCCCTGGGAGTCGTTCATGGGGGACGGTCCTCGCGGGAAGGCGATGATCGATCGGGAGCCGATTCTAAGCGGGCGATGGCGGCCGCACAAGGGGCCGGCGCTCACTTGCCGACGGAAGTCGTGAAGCGGATTTCCGGCGGCCCGTCGGCCACCTCGCCCGCCATCTCCAGCAGGTTACGGACGTAGTCGGCCTTCAGGTGCTCGGCTAAGGCGGCCGGATTCTGCCACTTCTCGATGAAGTAATACACCCCGGCGTCTTCGAGGTCGCGGTG
>DASXAN010001467.1:0-2263 GCA_036406755.1 Gemmataceae bacterium | reverse complement strand
CGGATAGTGCCGTCGGTCGCGACCGACGCCCCCTTCGGCTGCTTCGGATGGATGTCGACGCCCTTGATGACCCCGCCGTGGCCGATGTAGTAGCGGACTTGCCGGGCCGCCGCCACGTCCCAGTAGTGCACCGTCTGCTCGCAACCCGTCAAAGCGTACCGCCCGTTCGCGGACAGGGCCAGGCAACTGATCGGGCCGTTGTGGATGCCGACGTTCGTCGCCTTGCCGGTCTTGGTCGAGACGGCCCGCACCAGGTGGTCGGCGCCGGCCGTGATGCGGCCGATCGGCGTCGGCGGGTTGCCGCCGACCAGGACGGTCGAGCCGTCGCGGCTGACGGCCACGTTCGACCGCAGGCTGGTCATGCCCTGGAAGGCGTTGACCTCCTTGCCGCTGTCGGCGTCCCAGACGCGGACCGTCTTATCGGTACCGCCGGTGACCAGCAGGCCGTTGGCCGCGATCGCCAGCGAGCGGACGGTTCCCGTCCCGGCGTCTGCGAACCACTTCGGGGGCGGGCCGGCCGGGGTCGTCGCGGGCGCCGGCGGCATGGTGGACGGCGTGGCCGGACTCGTCGGTCCGGCTGACGCGCGGCCGGTGGTGGCGACGACCTCCATCCCGCCCTGGAAGTCGAGCCGGCGGACGACCCCCTGGTCGGTGCCCAGGAACACCGCCGACCCGTCCGGTGCGACGGCGAGCGCGCGGGCCGTGCCGCGCGGCGGGGCGCGCAGGAATGCGCGGCCGCGGCCGGTGAGCGTCAGCACCGGTATGGACGAGTCGCCAGCCGCCGCAACGACCCACGAGCCGTCGCCGGCGAAGGCGACGGCCGTGAGCGGCTGACCCGCCCGCAAGTGCGTGTAACTGCCCGTCGCATTCGGGTCGCTGATCCTGATCGGCTGGCCGGTGACCACGTCCCAGAACCGCATCGTCTTGTCGTCGCCGACGCTGACGGCCTTGTGCCCGTCGGGCGAGAAGGCGACGCCCGTCACGGTACCGATGTGGAATCGAAGGCGGTGCAGCGGCTGGGCCGCCTCCAGGTCGTAGACGGTGACGGCGCCGTGGTCGCCGCCGACGAGCGCCCGCCGGCCGTCGGGGCCGAACGCCACGCACGTCACCGGCTGGCCGTACTTCAGGTCGCGCACCGCCTCCCTGGTAAGCAGGTCCCAGACCCGCACCGAGCCGTCCTCGCTGCCGGAAAGGACGTACCTTCCGTTCGGCGAGAAGGCCACTCCGCGGACCGGACCGCTGTGGCCGGACAGCGCAAGGACTTCCTTGGCGAGCGCGACGTCCCAGACGCGAACGACCCCGTCATCGCCGCCGCTGGCGGCGACCGCTCCGAGGCTGTTCACCGCCAGGCTACGAATCGTCGCGGGACTGGTGGGGAATCGGTGGACTTCGCGGCCGGCGGCGCTATCCCAGACGCGGATGCCGCGGTCGGCCCCGGCGGAGAGCAACTGCTTCCCGCCGGCGAGGACGGCCAGGGCATACACTGGCCCGTCGTGCTTCACCTCGAAGTCCCTGACGGCCGGGGTCAGAGTCGGCGGCAGCGGCCCTCCCGCCGGCGGTGCGGTCGCGGCCTCGACGATCAGTGGCTGCATCCCGGCCGGCGGCAAAACCGGCGGCAGGTTCCACTGCGGCGCGGCCGGCGTCGGCTCCGACGGCCTCGGCGGCGCGACGTGAGCCGGCTCCGGCGGGGCGTGGTGCGGGGGGGCCATGCGGGGCGTGTCCTTGGCCGCCATCGCCTCGGCGTGGGCCGGCTCGTCCGCGGCCGGCTTGCCGCCGCGGCCGAAGATCAGCCAGAGCAGGATGGCGACCGCCCCGACGTGCAGGATCGCGCCGATCGTGATGCCGAGCGCCTTCTGTGACGAACTCATCCTCCGTTTGCCGCGGCGCGTGGACGTCCGGCGGATCGGGGTGAAGTCCAGGTCCTGGTCGTCGTCGGTGTCTTCGCGGATCGGCTCGGCCACGGGGCACCTGCAGCGGTGGGATCGGGCGCGGCATCGTCACCTATTCGACGATACCGGGCCGGCTGCGGTTGGACCTACTGGAAAACTGTATCAGATGGGTAACGGGGAGGGAACGAGCGGCGGGGTCAGTCGGCGGCCGGGCGGGCGGCGAGGCGGCGGGCGAACTCCTCCACCGATTCCTCCTGGTCCGGCGTCTCCACCGAGCCCGGCCGTAGCTCCCGCACCCGGGCGACGGCCGCCTTCGGCGTGAACCCCTGCGCGACGAAGTAGGCGGCGAGGATGACGCCGGTGCGGCCCAGGCC
>DASXAN010001466.1:0-1611 GCA_036406755.1 Gemmataceae bacterium | reverse complement strand
CGTCACGACGACGCCGATGACCCGCCCGACTGTGTGTGTATCGCCGGCGGCGGCCACGGGTCCACCCCGGGTCCGTCCGCGTGAGGGGGCCGGCCCGGCCGCGGACGGACGGCGGGTCGGTTTCCGTATGGTCAAGCCGGTGCGGCGGATCGGTTCACACCGCGTGGGGTCGGCCCTGTCCCCGGCTGCCGTCATGACGGCCGGGAGTCAGGAACCGACCCCGTGCGCAGGGTGATGCACGATAAGAGGAGTCCAATCCGCGGCCCGGACCCGCACTCCGGCCACGAAAATCCTGTCGGGCCGAAAGGGGCCCGCTCCTGGGAATGACTTCGCGGAATGACGAATGACGAAATACCCAATGACGAAGGAAGCCCGAACCCCGAATGACGAACGGGAATGGCATCGTTCGGGCTTCGGAATTCGGGTTTGCTTCGTCATTGGGTATTTCGTCATTCGTCATTCCCGCGGCGGGCCGCCCGACCAGGTATAATGGCCCCAGCCCCTCCGCCCCGCCCCGTCACGGACCCATCCCCATGTCGTCGCTCCTCCGTCGCCCGCCGGCCGGGCCGTTCCGCTGGCTGCTGCTGGCCGGCTTGCTCCTGGCCGTCGCCGCCGCCGACCGCCTGCCGGCCCAGCCTCCGGCGAAAGGCAAGGCCCCGCCGGCCAAGAAGGAGGAGGAGGAAGACCCGGCCGCCAAGCCGGTCAAGCCGCCGCCGCGGATCGAGGACGACGCCAAGCCGCCGGCCGCCGTGGCCCCGGCCGCCCCTGCCGACGGCCCCGGCGAGACGCCGCCGCCCGGCGTGCTCGTCGTCGGCGTCCGCAAGCTGCCAGAATTGATGTCGCCGCGGTACGCCCGGACCGACGCGGAGAAGTTCGCCCTGGACCTGCTCTTCGAGGGGCTGGTCCGCCCGGCCGTGGACGGGGTCGCCGGGCGGGTGTACGAGCCGGCGCTGGCCCGCGAGCTGCCGGCCCTCGTGCCGTTGGGCCGGGCGTTCACCCTGACCGCCGCCACCTGGGCCGACCCCGACCGGCCGGACGCGCACGACCCGGTCACGGCCAACGACGTCCGCGGCACCGTGGACAAGCTCCAGGCCCGCCGCGGCCAGCCGGGGGCCGAGGCCGCCGACCTGATCCGGACCGTGGACACCGACGCCCCGCAGCGGTGCCGCGTCATCCTGACCCGCGGGCACATCGACCCGCTCTCGGTCATGACGTTCAAGATCCTGCCGTACTCCCGCAAGGACGACGAGCCGTTCGCCCGCAAGCCGGTCGGCAGCGGGCCGTTCGTTTACGGCGGGCGGGCGACCAAGGGCGGGCGGGAGTATGCCCTGTTCCCGGCCAACCCGGCCTACGGCAAGCGGCCGGACGCGCCGAACCTGCCGCGGCTGAAGGCGGTGTGGATGGTCGTGTCGCACCACCCGTGGGCCGACGTCAAGGGCGGGCTGATCCACTTCGCCCTGACCAGCCAGACCGCCACGGTCAAGCCGGCCGGGGAGAGCCCGGTCGCGGCCCGGCCGGCCGGCGGCGCGCCGCCGCAGGCCGGCAAGCTGGAGGTGAACATCGGCTCGGCCGGCCACGTGGACACGCTGTTCAGCCGCCGCGTCTACTTCC
>DASXAN010001465.1:0-1669 GCA_036406755.1 Gemmataceae bacterium | reverse complement strand
CGAGGTTGCCGCCCTCGACCCACTCCAGGGCGAGGAACGGCCGGCCGTCGTGCCGGCCGGTCTCGTACACCTGCACGATGTTCGGGTGCCGCAGCCGGCCGAGTACCTCCCCCTCGACCCGGAAGCGGATCTGCTCCTCCGGGCTGGCGTACTGCCCGGCCAGGATCATCTTCACCGCCACCAGCCGGTTCAGCCCCGCCTGCCGGGCCTTGTACACCACCCCCATGCCGCCGCGCCCGAGGACGCCGAGGATTTCGTACCCGTCCACGGGCGGCCCAGCGGCCTTCGGCGGCTTCGGCGGCGGGCCGACGGCGGCCGGCCGGGTGTCGAGGTTGGAGACGCCGGGCGGTCGGCCGCCGTCCCGGCCGGGGACGGTCGAAGGCTGGTCGGTGGTTTCGGCGAACCGCCCGTCCCGCCGCGGCGGGGCGTCGAGGGTGCGGGTGTCGGCGGCGGACATGCCGGCCCGCGGGACCGACCCGCCGTCGGCCGGCCCGCCGCCGGGGAAGCCCGGGAAGACGTTCGTCTCGGCCATCGCCGGGGCGGCCGGCGGGGCCAGGACGGTTGGCCCGTCGGCCGCCGGGCCGGCGGCGGTTGGCCGGTCGAGCGTGGGCGCCGCCGCGGCCTGGATGAGCGTCCCGCCGTCGGCCGCGGCCGGGCCACTTGGCTGCGAGTCGCCCGTTTGCACGACCGTGTCGCCGACGTCCGGCGGCGGGGCGAATACCTGAACCATCGTCGTGCTGCCGTCTGCCTCGGCGGATTCGTCGGCAGCGCCGAGCTGCACGTAGGTGTCGTCGGCGGACGGCGCCGGCGGGGGCTGGATGAGCGTATCGCCGACGTCGGCCGGGGCCGCGGGGGCTTGGATCAGCGTGTCGCCGATGGCGTCCGGGGCATGCCCGCGAGGGTCGCCGGCCGGCTGGACGAGCGTCTGGTCCGAGGCGACCGGCGCCGGCGCCGGCCTGCCCGCCGGCGCCGGCGGGCGGACCTCGAAGACGTCGGCGGACCCGCAGTCCGGGCAGTAGGTTAGCGCGCCGAGCTCGCCGGTCCAGGCGTGGCCGTTGGCGCAGCGCCAGTGTCGCGGCATGGCAACCCCTCTGGGGTAAATCCCAATACCCAAGCACCAAATCCCAAACCGGGGCGGTCGGGATTTGGGATTCGGTGCTTGGGATTTACGACTCGGTCGTCTCCCACCGCACCGTCGCCCCGGCGGCGTAGCAGTTCGACGCCCGGTAGTCGTGGACCCCGCTGGGCCGGTCGGTCCACGGCATCAGGTCCACGAACGTCAGCCCGCCGAACGTGCCGATGGCGATCCCGTCTTCGAGCGCCTCCGGGGCCTCCGTCGGCCGCACCTGCAACCGTAGCTCATTGACCTCACCCAACTCCAGCCGCACGTCCGTTTCGGCGTCGTCGTGATCGGCGTCCCGCAGGCGGACGGTGAACGAGACGGTCGCCACCCGACCGCGGGCCGTCCGCAGGTCCACGGCCAGGAGCCGCCCGTCCCGGCCGCGGTGGAACCGGCGGAGGAAGTCGTCGGTCGCGTCCGGGTCCAGGCGGGGCATCGGGGCGGCTCCGGGGTGTGATCGGCGGTCCCCTCAGTATAATCACAACTTGAGTCCGTCGTCAGTGGTCCGTGGTCCGTCGCAAGAGCACGCAGGGCTGTTTGCGACGGACC
>DASXAN010001464.1:0-5515 GCA_036406755.1 Gemmataceae bacterium | reverse complement strand
CCGTCGATCGTGAAGCAGTATGGCGTGCCGATCTCGTCCTGCCGCCGGTAGCGCCGCCCGACCGCCCCGCCGTCGTCGTAGAAGACGTTGAACTCCTGTTTCAGCTCGCGGTACAGGCGCTCCGCGATTTCCGGCATCCCTTCCTTGTTGACGAGGGGCATGATGGCCGCCTTGATGGGGGCAAGCCGCGGGTGGAACCTCATCACGAGCCGTTCCTCAGGCTGCTTCTCCTCCGTGAATGCCTCGCACAGGACAGCCAGAGTGAAGCGATCCGCCCCGGCCGACGGCTCGATGACGTGCGGCACGAACCGGTACGGCGGCTTCGACTTGGCCTCCTGCTCCTTCTTCTTGTCGCCGCCATAGGCCGACTTGTCGGCCTTCTGCCACAGCTCCTCGTCGAAGTAGCTGAGATCCTTGCCGGAGTGCTTCATGTGCTGCCGGAGGTCGTAGTCGGCGCGGTGGGCGACGCCCTCCAGCTCCTGCGGCTCGTCGGAGAACGGGAACAGGTATTCGATGTCGGTGGTGCCGACGGAGTAGTGGGCCAGTTCGTCCTTGCCCTGTTCCCGCGGCCGGAGTCGGTCGGAGCGGATGCCGAGCTTCGTGTACCAGTTCTTGCGCACGTCGCGCCAGTACTGGTACCACTTCATCGACTCGGCCGGCTGGCAGAAGAACTCGATCTCCATCTGCTCGAACTCGCGGGACCGGAAGGTATAGTTCCGCGGGTTGATCTCGTTGCGGAACGCCTTGCCGACCTGGGCGATGCCGAACGGCAGCTTGAGCCGTGTGCTGTCGAGGACGTTCTTGAAGTTAACGAAGATGCCTTGGGCCGTCTCAGGGCGGAGGTAGGCGATCGATGACGCATCCTGCAGCGCCCCGACGTACGTCTGGAACATTAGGTTGAAGGTCCGCGGCTCGGTGAGCTGGCACTTTTCCGTCTGCCCGGCGCACTTCGACGGCTTCAGCGGGCAGGGGGTCGAGGCCAGTTGGTCGGCGCGGAACCGGCCCTTGCAGCCCTCCGTTCGGCAGTCCACCATCGGGTCCTGGAACCCCGCGACGTGCCCGCTGGCTTCCCAGACCTTCGGATTCATGATGAGCGCGCAGTCCACCCCGACCATACTGATCTCTTGCCCGTCCGGCCCCGGCGGCGGGTTGCGGACCATGTCCTGCCACCACGTCTCCTTGATGTTCTTTTTCAGTTCGACGCCGAGCGGGCCGTAATCCCAGAACCCGTTGATCCCGCCGTAAACCTCGCTCGACTGAAAGATGAACCCCCGCCGCCGGCAGAGCGAAACCAGTTTCTCCATGTCGTCCACGGGCATGATCGCGCCTCCCTAGCGGGGCCAGTGACAGTGTATGACGCCGACCGCCCCGCGCTCGACGCGCAGCGGGTCGCGGCGGAGTTCCGGGGCAATGGCGAACCGGTCCACATCGGCCGCCGCCCGGATGTCGGCGTCGTAGCCGAGCGACCGCAACCGCTCGCCGCCGGCCCCGACCTCCAGCGCCCCCGGCAGGCAGCGGCCGTGGTTTTCGAAGCAGTCCCACGCTAGCCGGGCGGCGTCGTTGAGCCGGACCTCGCCGACATCGGAGAGCACGTCCACCACTGCCCCGGCCAGCAGCGTGTCCTCCAGGCTGACCTCGCCCTCCGTCCCGGCACAGACGATATGAACAGGACGTGAGTCGATCCGCAATTGTTCGCACACGGCGCTGAAGTTTACGAACGCGGCCACCACCACCCGCTCGGCCTCGGCCGCCCGCAGCAGGGCCCGAGTACCGTTCGTGGTCGTCAAGACAACCGTCGCGCCCTTACAGGCCCGGGCCGTGTACTCGCCGGGCGAATTGCCCAGGTCGAACCCGCGGATCGGGACGCCGTGCCGCTCGCCGGCCAGCAGCACCTTGCCGGCGGCCTTCAGCCCAGCTGCCCGGGATTTCGCCTCCTGAATCTCGCCGCACGGCACGACCGCACTACACCCGGCCGCCAGGGCATGAATGATGACCGTCGTCGCCCGCAACACGTCGATGACGATGGCCACGCCACCGCTGAGGGCACCGGCCGGAGCCAGGGTCGGCAGCAAATGGACCAGCACCGGCCGCTCCGCCGCCATTGCCGCCCTCCGCCCGGGCGACAGGCATCTTAAGAGCCGCCGTCAAGCGCGGAAAGCGGGCACGCCCTGCCAAATTGGCGGGCAAGATGACCAAGGTGACCAAGAAGACCGTTTTCGGGCGTTCGCCCAAAACGGTCTTCTTGAATCGAAAGGCGTTGACAGGTCGTCGTCTGAGTATTAGTGTAACAGTACAGTATTACACGTCGGCGAGGTCGCCGCCATGTTGTTCAAGCCGCATCCGGACTCGCCGGTGCCCATCTACGAGCAGATCGTCTCCCAGGTCATCTTTGCGGTTGCGGCCGACGGACTGGCCGCCGGCGAGATCATCCCCAGCGTCCGCGACCTCGCCCAACGTGTTTTGGCACATCCCAACACCGTCGCCCGTGCCTACCAGGAACTTGAGCGGCGGGGCGTGCTGGTGGCGAAGCGCGGCGTCGGCATGGAGGTGACGGCGGATGCCCCACGGATCTGCCGTGAGCAGCGGCAGGAGATTGTCCGTGGCCAAGTCCGCGAAGCGCTGCGATCGGCGGTCGCCAGCGCCATGAGCCCCGATGACATCCGGCGGCTGGTGGACGACGAACTCAACCACGTCAACGGTGAGGCACGCGCCCGGGAGAAGTCATCGTGACCGCGGTCATCGAAACCCACGGCCTGACCAAGTCGTTTGGCGGCACGGCCGGCGTCCACCGGCTCGACCTGGCGGTGCCGGCCGGGGCGGTGTTCGCCCTGCTCGGCGGCAACGGGGCCGGCAAATCGACCACCATCAAGCTGCTCACCGGCCTGCTGCCGCCGGACGCGGGTCGGGCGACCATCCTCGGCAAGGACTGCTGGGCCGACGCCATCGAGCTGCGGCACCAGGTCGGCTACGTCCCGGAGCGGCCGAAGTTCTACGACTGGATGACGGTGGACGAGGTCGGCTGGTTCACGGCCGGCTTCCACGCCGCCGGGTTCTTGCCGCGGTTCCGCGATTGGCGCGACAGGTTCCGGCTGCGGGGAGCCGCCAAGCTCAAGTCACTGTCCAAGGGTGAGTACGCGAAAGTCGGGCTGGCGCTCGCCCTGGCGCCGGACCCGCAAGTCCTCATCCTCGACGAACCGACTTCGGGACTGGACCTGCGTATCCGGCGTGAGTTCCTCGAAAGCATGGTCGCCCTGGCGGCCGAGGGGCGGACGGTCCTGATCTCCAGCCACCAGGTCGCGGAGGTCGAGCGGGTCGCCAGCCACGTCGCCTTCCTGGCCCACGGTCGGCCGCTCCTGACCGCGACGATGGACGACCTGCGGCGGCGGCTGGTCCGCTACCGGCTGCGGTACGAGGGCGAGCCGCCGGACGCAGCCCGACTGGGCACGGTGCTGCACCGTAACGGGGCCGGCCGGCTGTGGCAGGCAGTCATTCAGGACCCGGTCGCCGAGGCGGTCGAGGCCCTGCGATCGGCGTCGGGAGTGGCCGAGTTCGAGGCGATGCCGCTGACGCTGGAGGAGGCGTACTCCGCCCTGGTCGCCCGGGAGGAAACGCCATGACCCGGGTGCTGGTCTGGAAGGAACTGCGCGAGCAGTGGACGAGCGCCGCGGCGGTCCTGGCGCTCGGGCTCGTCACTCTCGGAATCGTCGTCGCGACCCACTCGCCGTACGGCGTCCCCGAAGAAACGGGGTTCGCGGTCCTCATGTGCATCGCCTGGGTCAGCGGACTTGTCGCTGGCATCCAACCGATCGCCGGCGAGCGCGAAGGCGGCACACTCACTTGGCTGGATGCGCTGCCGGTGACCCGCCGCCGGCTGTGGTGGTCCAAGTCCGTTGCTGCCGCCGCCATCGTCGGGACGGTCACGACCGTAATGTTCGCGGCCACCCTGAGCGCTGTGAGACTCGCGGCAAGCGAAACGGTCGCCGATCCTCTGCTGCCGCTCGCGCTGACGGCCCTCAACGGCCTCGGGTGCGGACTGTTGGGCTCGGCGACGGCCCGCACCGCGCTGGGCGCGTTCGGCTGGGCGGTGGTGGCACAGCTACTCTTGGCTGCGGTCTTCACGGTCGTGGTCGTGCCGATGCGGCTCGCGGGGCAGTCGTTGATCCGGGACTTGTTGGAGGTCGTGCTGGCCACGCTGATCGGCGTCCTGCCTCTTTTCCTGTCGGCCCGGCGATTCGGTCGGCTGGACCGGTTGCGGGCGACGGCCGTTCGTCGAACGGCCGGCCCCGCGAGCGATTGGCGCGCGGTTGCGTGGTTGACATGGCGGCAGTGTCGGGTCGTCGCCTGGGCGGTTCTCGGCGCCGGGCTGGTACTGGCGGTCGTCGTCCCGCTCCTGGCCCCGCATCTGTGGCCGGCGATCGGGTTGGTGTTGGGCGTCGCCACGGGCATCGGTACGTTCGGCAGCGACCAAGCCGGCATGGCGCACCGCTTCCTCGGCGACCGCCGCGTGCCGATCGGGCGGGTCTGGCTGGTGAAGCAGGCAGTCCGCTTCGCTCCGGTGGCGATCCTGCTGGCCGCTTATTTCCTGATCGGCCAGCTTCGCGTCTTCGCGCTGCAAGTGAACGACGTCGGCCACTCCCGGGAGTTCCAGATCGAGCAACTACGGCAGCACTATGACCCGTCGCTGGTGCTCCTCGGCCCGATTCTCGGTTACGCGCTGGGCCAGTTCGCGGGTCTGGTGGCCCGCAAGGAGGCGGTCGGGGCCGTGATCGCGATCGTGACCGCGGCGGGTGTCGGCGTGCTGTGGCTGCCATCGCTGACCGTCGGCGGCGTCCACCTCTGGCAATGGGTCGGGCCGCCGCTGCTCCTTGTGGCCGCGACACGGCTGGCAATCTGGCCGTGGGCGAGCGGGCGGCTCGGAAGTTGGCGACCCGCCCTGGGGCTGATCGCTGCCGTTGTGTTGGCGGCCGCGGGCACGGCGGCCGGCGTGGCGTATCGGCTGGTCGAGGCCCCGGTGCGGGCGGAGCCGTTCGACGTGGCGGCGTTCGAGGCCCGGCTGCCGACGCCGGAGCAGAATGCGGCCGGCCGGGCGATCAACCGAGCCATCGCCCGCTACCGAGCCCATTTGGCCCGGGTGAACGCCGAACTCGGGGAGAAGCAGGCCGCCGGGTACGAGGATTGGAAGTTCATGGGCCAGGTCCAGGATGCGCTCACGGCCGGCCAGTGGCCGGGGGATTCCGCCGAACTCGACCGGTGGCTCGACGCAGTCCTTCAGGACCGCTGGCTCGACGAACTGCGCCAGGCGGTCAAGCTCCCGCTCGGGATGGTGGCGGCGGGCGGGACGTCGCACCATTCGCCGGACTACGCCACCAAGCCACAGGCGACGTCGGCGGGCACGTTCATCCTCGCCCGTGGCCTACGGCGAACGGCCCGGGACGAAATCGAACCGGCATTTCAGGACTTGGAACTAGTCCTCGACTACTGCCGACACCTGCGGAGCAAGACGGGCGACGTGCAA
>DASXAN010001463.1:0-4821 GCA_036406755.1 Gemmataceae bacterium | reverse complement strand
TAAAGCTGACCAGCCGTTCGCCGGCCGGCACGGCCCTCGTGGACGTGATCGAGCGCGGCGGCGTCACCAGCCGCCGGATCGAACTGCTCTTGGACTACCACGGCCCGGCCGGCTGGCGGCGGGCGACGGTCTACAAGTCCCTGCCCGAGCCGGCCGCCAGCGGCGGCGAGCGGGTGATCTGGGCGCTGGACGGGTCGAAGTTCGTGCTGGTCGGCCGGGGGTTCAATCTGCCCGGCAGCCTCGCCCTGCCCGACGGCACCGCGCTGTACCTGCTGTGCGACGCGGCGTCCGGCCGGTGCTGGTGCAACAGCCCGGAGCAGAGCACGTTCCCGCCGTTCGACTGGCACGACCTGAAGGACATCGACTGGCAGGAGCCGGCGCTGTCCCGGGACCGGTGACTCACCGCTCGACCGCCGCCGGTTCGCCGACGCGCGCCGCCACCACGTTCCCCTCCCGCGCCGCCTTCGCCGCCTCGTCAATTATCGCCGCCAGCACCTTCGGCCGGCGGACGCCGGCCAGCTCCACCGCCGGCTGACTCGGCGTCGCGTCCTCGGGGATCACCCGCACCGTGCCGACGCCAATGAGCCGGTCGATCACTGTCTGCCGCACGTCGGCCCGGACCACGGCCGCCAGCTCCAGCGGCGGCTCCGGCGGGTACAGCGGGCCGCGGCCGCGGAACAGCCGGCGGGTCGTCAGCCGGTAGTCGTAGGCCAGCAGCCGGTACGCCGCCCGGATCGCCTGCAACAGCCACAGGGCCGCCAGCGGGGCGTCCACCGCCTCCCGCATCACCCACGCCGGCGCCAGCGGCCGCAGGGCGATGATCGTCCCGACCGTCACCGCGGCCAGGGCGAACGTGCTCGGCAGCAGAGCGGCGACTGCGTAGCCGTGCCAGGCGAGGTCGGTTTCCTCGGCCGGCTCCGGGACGACGGCCGGCGGAGCGGCGATCCGCGGCCGGGGCCAGACCTGCGGCGGCGGTTCTTCCGCGACCGGCTCGGCGGCGGGCGGGCGTGACTCCACGGCAGGGCGAATCGCCTGCCGACCCGGGAACGGCAGCGACTCGATCGGAACCTCGTGCTCCCAGGAGGATTCCGCCTCCTCCTCAGCATCGTCGTCCAGCTCCGGCGTCTCCGGCTCGGCCTCGTCCTCCCGCTCCTCTTCATCCACATCCTCAGCCGACGGGGCCGGCTTGCCGACCGACAGCGGCACCTTGTCGCCGATCAGGGCGTCGAGCTTGGCGGCGGCTTCCAGCCAGGCGGGCGGGGTCGTCGGCGTGCTCATGCTCGGCTCCCTTGTGCCGGGGGCGGGGCGGGTGTACCCTATCCGCACCGCCCATAGCCGAAAGTCGTGTGCGTGTGCAAGTCCGAGCCGCCGGCGGCTCAGCGACCGAATACCTCACATGAGCTATCCCCCGCCGTGCGGGCAACGGGAGCAACAACACCAGCGCGGGCTGTGCGAGCAGAACAGTAGGGGAGAAACGCGCGCGGGGAGCAGCATCCCGCAAAACCCTCGTAACCCGCCTAACTTAACGGCCGCGTCACCAGGAACTGAGCCATGTCCCACGCCGCCCGCCGCCGCGCCCTCGCCCGTCGGCTCAAACCGCTCGGCCTGGACGCCCTGCTCGTCTCCAACCCGGTCAACGTCACCTACCTGACCGGCTTCACCGGCGAGGCCAGCTACCTGATCGTTGGCCGGACCCGCCAGCTGCTCGTCACCGACGGCCGGTTCACCCAGCAGCTCGCCGACGAATGCCCTGACGTGAAGTTACATGTCCGCCCGCCGACGACCACCACCCCGCCCGAGGTCGCCAAGGTGCTCACCGGCCTGGGGTTCAAGGCGGTCGGGTTCGAGAGCAGCCACGTCACCGTCGCCCTGCTGGAGATGTGGAAGGGGCTGGCCCCGGCGATCGACTGGTCGCCGCAGAAGGGGCTGGTCGAGGAGATGCGGGCCGTCAAGGACGCCGACGAAGTCCGCCAGATCCGCGAGGCGATCGGCATCGCCGAGCGGGCCTACACGATGTTCCGGGCCATGATCGAGCCGGACGCGACCGAGCGGCAGCTGTGCGACGCGCTGGAGACGTACGTCCGCCGGGCCGGCGGCACCGGCACCAGCTTCCCGAGCATCGTGGCCGTGGGCGAGCGGTCGGCCCTGGCCCACGCCCCGCCGACCGACCACGCGGTGCGGTCGGCCGATTGGCTGCTGGTCGATTGGGGGGCCGCGGGACCGTACTACAAAAGCGACTTGACGCGGTTACTAGTGACTCGTACATCATGGTTTCGACCCCGCACCGGGAAGGCTCGCCCGGATGACCCGAAACTGGCCAAGGTGTATGCGGCCGTGCTGGCCGCCCAGGACCGGGCGGTCGCCGCCATCCGGCCCGGCGTGCCGGCCAAGGCCATGGACGCGGCCGCCCGGTCCGCTCTGGCCGACGCCGGGTATGGCGACTTCTTCACCCACGGCCTGGGGCACGGGATCGGCCTGCAGGTGCACGAGGCCCCGGACCTGCGGGCCAGCTCCGAGGCGGTGCTGGCGGCCGGCATGGTGGTGACGGTCGAGCCGGGCGTGTACCTGCCCGGGTGGGGCGGCGTCCGGATCGAGGACGACGTGCTGGTGACGCCGGGCGGGTGCGAGCGGCTGACCACCCTGCCCCGCGACTTCGCGGCCGCGGAGATCGCATGAAGCCCACCCCGGGAGGCGCCGCCGTGCCGGCCGACGACGCGAACAAGTCCCCCCGCCCGTTCGACGTGCGGACGATCAAGACGCTGGTCGGGCTGATGGCCCAGAACGACCTCAGCGAGATCGACCTGCACGAGGGCGAGTACCGCATCCGCCTCCGCCGCGGCACCCAGCAGCAGATCATCCAGACCGTGACGGCCCCGCCGGCCACCGCCGCCGCACCGCCGGCCGCGGCGGCGCCGCCCGCACTGCCGGCCGCCGACGCCAAACCGGCCGCCGCGGCCCGGGCCGGGCAGACCATCAAGAGCCCGACGCCGGGCACCTTCTACGGCAGCCCCAGCCCGGGCGCGGCGCCGTTCGTCACCGTCGGCAGCCGGGTCAAGCCGGACACGGTCGTGTGCATCATCGAGGCGATGAAGATCCTCAACGAGATCCCGGCCGAGTGTTCCGGCGTGATCACGAAAATCCTGGTCGAGAACCAGCAGCCGGTCGAGTACGGGCAGGCCCTGTTCGAGGTCGATCCCACGGGCTGAGTGAGACACGAGACACGGGACGCGGGACACGAGAAAAAGCAATCCTCTCTCGTGTCCCGCGTCCCGTGTCTCGTGTCTCGTGTCCATTATGTTTCAGCGAATCCTAGTCGCGAATCGCGGTGAGATCGCCCTGCGGGTGATCCGCGCCTGCCACGACCTCGGGATCGAGGCCGTGGCCGTGTTCAGTGAGGCCGACCGCGACGCCCCCTACCTCCAGATCGCCGACGAGGCCATCTGCATCGGCCCGCCGCCGTCGACCGACAGCTACCTCAACTACAAGCACATCATCGCCGCCGCCGAGCTGGCCAACGTCGAGGCCATCCACCCCGGGTACGGCTTCCTGAGCGAGAACGCCCACTTCGCCGAGGTCTGCCGCACCTGCCACATCGAGTTCGTCGGCCCGCCCGAGGAGGCGATGCGCAAGCTCGGCAACAAGAACGAGGCCCGCAAGATCGCCCAGGCGGCCGGCGTCCCGGTCGTCCCCGGCAGCGACGGACTGATCACCACCGAGGCCCAGGCGCTGGCACTGGCCGAGCGGTTCGGCTACCCGGTGCTCATCAAGGCGGCGGCCGGCGGCGGCGGCCGAGGCATGCGGGTCGCCCGCAACGACATCACCCTCCGCACCGGCCTGAAGGCCGCCCAGCAGGAGGCGGAAAAGGCGTTCAAGGACGGGTCGGTCTACCTGGAGAAGTACATCGAACAGCCGCGGCACATCGAGGTGCAAATCCTCGCCGACCGCCACGGCAACACCATCCACCTGTGGGAGCGGGACTGCTCGCTGCAGCGGCGGCATCAGAAGCTGGTCGAGGAGAGCCCGGCCCCGAACCTGCCGGACGAGGTCCGCACGGCCATCTGCGCCGCCGCCGTGAAGATGGTCAAGGCGGCCGGGTACACCAACGCCGGCACCTGCGAGTTCCTGCTCGACGGCGACTCCAACTTCTACTTCATCGAGGTCAACGCCCGCATCCAGGTCGAGCATCCGGTCACGGAGCTGGTCACCGGCATCGACCTGGTGCGGGAGCAGATCCGCATCGCCGCCGGCGAGCCGCTGCGGTTCACGCAGGACGACGTCGCCCACCGCGGCTCGGCGATCGAGTGCCGGATCAACGCCGAGGACCCGGCCAACGACTTCCGCCCGTCGCCGGGGCAGATCACCCGCTGGCAGGTGCCGGGCGGCCCGGGCGTGCGGGTGGACACGCACGTCGTCACCGGCTACCGGGTGCCGCCGAACTACGACTCGATGGTGGCCAAGCTGCTCGTCCACCAGCCGACGCGAGCCGAGGCGATCGCCGTCATGAAGCGGGCACTGGGCGAGTTCGTGGTCGAGGGGATCAAGACGACCATCCCGCTGCACCGCGAGATCATGGACCACTCGGCGTTCGTCGAGGGGCGGGTGGACACCACGTTCATCGAGCGCGACTGGCGGGGCGGCCAGTCGGGCGAATAACCTATAGCAGAATCGAACAGTCGGCTGTAGCGAAACGCCGCACCCGGCTAGCGCTCTACGCTCGCGCGCGGAACGTAGAAAAATGAGAGAAAAAGTTTGGCCGTGAAATTGGCCTGAAAAACAGGGATTTGGAAAGAGAAAGAGGGGAGGGAGGTCGTCGGCCCGGGC
>DASXAN010001462.1:0-1648 GCA_036406755.1 Gemmataceae bacterium | reverse complement strand
CCCCGCTCGCCGTTTTCATTTCCTAGAATTGTCGTTGGCCCGGAGGTCCCCGCCGATGGCTGAGCGTCCCCACGTCCGCCGCACCTGGCTGCCTATGACCGCCGTCATCCTGGCGGCCGCCGCCGTCGCCGGGCTGTGGTTCTACCCGAATCCGGAATTCCCGGCCGACTACAGGTCGTTCTTCTCCCTGGTGGCGGTGGTCCTCGCGGTCCTGGTCATCGTGGTGTGGCTTCTGTTCCTGTCCGGCCTGCGGTGGATCGAGCGGCTCGGCATCCTGGCCGCGGTCGTGGCCGTCTGGGCCGGCACGGTGCGGTCGGTCGAGTTCCAGGGCAATGTGATCCCCGTCTTCCACTTCCGCTGGGAGCCGCACACCCGCGGCCAACATGAGACGACGGCCCAGGTGCGGATCCCGGAGCCCACCCCGGCCGACTTCCCCGAGTACCGCAATGTGCACCGCGACGGCGTCGTCACCGGCCTGACGCTGGCCCGCGACTGGGCCGCCCGGCCGCCGAAGAAGCTATGGTCGCTCGCGGTCGGCCTGGGGTACGGCGGCATCTCGGTCGTCGGCCCGTCGGCCGTCACCCTGGAGCAGATCGACCGCGACGAGGCCGTCGTCTGCTACGACGCCGACACCGGCAAGGAACGGTGGGTGTACCGCTACCCGGCCGAGTTCCGCGAGACGCTCGGCGGCAACGGGCCGCGGACCAACCCGACGATCGTCGGCGGCGATGTCTACTCCCTGGGGGCGACCGGCGTGTTGGTCCGCCTCGACGGCACGACCGGCAAGGAAAAGTGGAAGGTCAACGTCCTCGACGGCCGGGAGAACATCCAGTGGGGCATGAGCGGGTCGCCGCTGGTGTACGACCGGTTCGTCGTCGTCAACCCGGGGGCGAACCCGGGGCCCCACAAGGACGCCGGCGCCGGCAAGGCCGTCGTCGCCTACGACCGGGACACCGGCAAGGTGGCGTGGTCGGCCGGGGACCGCATGGCAGGGTACAGCTCGCCGCAGCTGGCGACGATCGCCGGCGTCCGGCAGGTGCTGGTGTTCGACGGCGAGGGGCTGGGGTCGTTCGATCCCGAAAACGGCAAGGAGCTATGGTTCCACGAGTGGAAGCAGAGCCCCGAGGTGAACGTCGCCCAGCCGCTGGTGCAAATCGGGCGGGCTGTGTTCATCAGCAGTGGCTACGGCCACGGCAGCACCATGCTCATGGTCGGTCTCGCGGACGGGAAGTGGTCGGCCGACGAGGTGTGGACGAACAACCGGCTCAAGTGCAAGTTCACCAGCCCGGTCGCCCGCAACGGCTTCATCTACGGCATCGATGAGGCGGCCGGCAGCCTGACCTGCCTGGACGCCACGACCGGCAAGCTGCGGTGGAAGGACGGCCGCTACGGCAACGGCCAGATTCTGCTCGTCGGCGACGTGATCCTGGTCGGGACGGAGACGGGCAAGCTCGTGCTCGTCGAGGCGAGGCCGGACGAATTCCGCGAGCTGGCGAGCTTCCAGGCCCTGGAGGGTCGCAAGAACTGGAACTACCTGACGGTGGCCCGCGGCCGGGCGTACGTCCGCAACCACGAGATGATGGCCTGCTACGAGCTGCCGGCGACGAAGGACTAGTGGTCGGCCACGATTGGCGTGCGGTGTTGGAGT
>DASXAN010001461.1:0-4266 GCA_036406755.1 Gemmataceae bacterium | reverse complement strand
TGGTCGGCGGTCACGGTGCCGTCGCTGTTGACGTCCGAGCCGAGGGCGGCCTGGTTCTGGGCGACGATGGAACTCTGCAGGACGATGCCGGCGGTCGAGCCCGTGGTGACGTCGCTGCGGAAGATGCCGCCGCCGGAGTTGCCGGCGGAGTTGAAGGCGATGGTGCTGTTCTGGACCACCAGGTTGTCGTACGTGGCGTTTTGCAGCATGATCCCGGCGCCGTTGGTCAGGGCCGAGTTGCCGGAGATCGTGCTGTTGCGGATCACCAGCCCGCTGGTCAGCGAGGTGCCGATGGTGCCGAAGAAGTAGATGCCCCCGCCGCCGGTGCCGCCGGCGACCGTGTTCCCGGAAACCGTGCTGGAGTCCAGCAGCAGGGTGCCGCTGCTGAGGACGTAGACGCCGCCGCCGGCGGCGCCGCCGGCCAAGTTGCCGGAGATGGTGCTGCCGCGGATCGTCAGCGCCCCGGACGTGCCGACGGCGATGCCGCCGCCCTGGACGGTCGTCGAGTTGTTCGTCACCCGCACGTCCTGCAAGGTGACGTTCTCGTTGGACGTGAACACGCCGCCGCCGTTGGTGGCGCTGTTGCCGCCGGTGACCGTCAGCCCGGACAGGGTGACGTTGAGGATGCCGGTGCCGGCGACGTTGAGCACCTGGCTGGCGGCGTTGCCGGTGACCGTCAGCAGGCCCGACCCCGGGCCGGTGACGGTGACCGAGTCGGTGACGGGCAGGGCCGTGCCGCCGAGGGTGATCGTCCGCGGGGTGCGGAAGTCGGTCCCGGCGGCCGGGTTGGTGTTGAACACGATCGTGTCGGCCGTGCCGAAGGTGGCGTTGGCCAGGCCGAGCGCCCACCGGAGCGAGCCGGGGTTGGCGTCGTCGTTGGTGTTGGTGACGACGATCGGCGCCCGCACCTGGAACGTGCCCAGGATACTGTCGGCGGCGGACGTGTTCGTCCCGTCGGACACCTGGCCGGCCTTGCGGGTGACGGTGTAGACGCCGTTGGCGGCGGCCGACCACGCCCCGGCCGGGGCCGCGAACTGGTAGGTGACGGTCAGGGACGGGGCGTTCGTCGTCGGCAGCGGGGGGACGGCCGTGGCGAGCACGCTGAACCCGTTCGGCCCGGTGACCTGGACGTTGGCATTGCCGATGGAGGCGGCCTGGACGGCCGTCTCGTCGGCGTAGGTGACGGTGAACGTGTACGTGGCCGCGCCGGCGGCGGTGACGTCGGCCAGGGTCGCCGTGCCGACCGGGCCGGAGTCGGTCGTCTCGACCGCCCCGATGTCGGGGGCGACGCCGACCGCCCGCGGGTTGCCGGCCTGGTCGGTGGTGACGCCGGAGACGGCGACGCCGTGGTTGACGGCCGGGCTGCCGGGCTGGGGCAGGTGCGTCTGCGTCGGGCCGCCGTTGTTGGCCAACGGCCCGAGCAGCGGGTTGAGCGGGGCGGCGTCGGTGCCGGTCAGGTTGTTGGCCGAGGTCGGGGCGAGCGGGACGCCGCTGTTGACCACGCCGATCAGGCTGTGGTCGGCGATGACGGTGTTGGTCCCGTTGGCGAAGATGTCCGGCCGGTTGACGGTGGCCGTGGACGTGTTCCCGGCGACGATCGACCCCTGGAGGGTGATCGTGCCGGTGGTGGCGCCGAGCGTCTTGGCGATGCCGCCGCCGCCGCCGTAGACCGGGGAGTTGGACGTGGAGGCGGACGTGTTGCCGGTGATGGTCGAGTCCTGGATCAGGGCGTTGCCGGTGAAGTTCCGCAGCGAGATGCCGCCGCCGACGCCGGCCGCGCTGTTGCCGGAGATGGTGGTGTTCTGGACGGTGAACCCGCCGGCGGTGACGTTGCCGTAGAAGTAGACGCCGCCGCCGCCGCGGGCGCTGGTCGCCCGGTTGCCGGTGACGGCGCTGTTGACCAGGGACAGGCTGCCGTTGGCGTAGAAGTAGGCCGCGCCGCCGCGGACGGCCGTGGTGTTCCCGGACAGGGTCGAGTTCTGGACGGTCAGGGAGGAGCTGACGCCCATGTAGACGGCCCCGCCGCTGCCGCTGGCCGAGTTGCCGGACAGGGTCGAGTTCTGGATCGTCAGGGTGCCGTTGGTGCCGACGAAGACGGCCCCGCCGCGCTCCGTGGGGTCGCCGGTGGCGAAGTTGGCGGTGATGACGTCGTTGGCCAGGGTGACGTTCTCGCCGTCGTTGAAGACGGCGCCGCCGCCGCCCCGCAGGCCGCTGAACGTGGCCACCCCGCCGGTCAGGGTCAGGTTGGCCAGGGTGACGTCCATCACCCCGGGGCCGCTGACGTTGAAGATCCGGCTGGCGCCGCTGCCGCTGACCGTGACGTTGGCCACCGACGTGCCGGTGATCGTCAGCGGGTCGCTGACGGTCAGCTGCGTGCCGGTCAGGCCGATGACCTGCGGGGTGGCGAACAGCGGCCCGAAGTTGATCGTGTCGTGAGTGCCGGTCCGGGCGTTGGCCTGGCCGACGGCCCACCGCAGCGACCCGGTGCTGCCGTCGTCCAGGGTGTTGGTGACGGTGAACGTCGCCGGGGTCAGGACGTGGAACGACCCGACGGCCCCGGCCGGGACGAAGTGCCCCTGGCTGTCCTGCACCTGGCTGGCCTGGACGGCGATGGTGTAGGTGCCGTAGTCGTTCGGCCCCCACGCCGCCCCGGGGGAGGTGACCGTGTACGTGGCCGTCTGCGACCCGGCCGACCCGCCCGGGGTGACGGAGTTGAGGGTGGCCTGCTGGCTGTACCCGTTCGGCCCGGTCACCAGGATGTCGCCGGTGCCGATGTTGGTGGGCCCGCCGTCGATCGTCGCCCCGCCCGCGGTGGCCGTGTACGTGACCGAGAACTGGTAGGTGCTGCCGCCGGACACGTCGGGGAAGGTGCCGCTGGCCGTCGGCGTGCCGGGCGGCAGCAGCTCGAACGCCCCGATGTCCGTCTGGCCGACCGCCCGCGGGTTGCCCGGCCCCCGCTGGTCGGTCGCCAGGCCGAACGGGTTGGCCCCGTGGTCGACGGCCGGGCTGCCGGCCTGGAGGGCGTGCGTCTGCGTCGGCCCGCCGTTGCCGGCCAGCGACCCGAGCATCGGGTCCGTGCCGGCCGGCAGGTCGGTGGCGTCGGTCGTCAGGTTCGCCCCGGTCTGGTCCTTGACGATGCTGAACGTCGCCACCACCGGGGCGCCCGGGTCGGTCAGCAGGTCCGCCCCGGTCGCGGCGACGTTGTTGGCGACGATCGAGCTGGTCAGGGTGACGGTGCCCAGCGCCCCGATTTGGGCGATGCCGCCGCCGCCGTTGCCGCCGGCCGCCCCGGTGACGGTGTTGTTGACGATCGTGCTGTTCTGGATGGTCAGGCTGTGGCTGGCCGGGCCGTTGTTCCCCGAGGCGGGGTAGAACATGATGGCCCCGCCGTTGACCCCGGCGGTGTTCCCGGAGATGGTGCTGTTGCGGATCGTCCAGTTGCCGGCGTTGGTCGTGCTGCCGTACAGGTACAGGCCGCCGCCCTGGGTCGGGCTGGAGTTGCCGGAGATCGTGGAATTCTCCAGCAAGAGCGACCCGCCGGCGGCGAAGTAGATGCCGCCGCCGGAGAAGAACCGGGCCGGGCCGGTCCCGGCCGTGTTCCCGGTGACGGCCGAGTTCCGCACGACCAGCTGGCCGCCGACGGCCACGTTGATCCCGCCCCCCTCCCCGGACGCCCGGTTGCCGGTGATGATCGCCCCGTCGATGGTCACCGTCTCGGTGCCGCCGACCCGGATGCCGCCCCCGCCCCGGACGGCGGTGGTGGTCGGCGTCGTGTCCGTCGTCTGCCCGCCCGTGATCGTCATCCCGGACAGGGTGGCGCTGAACGGGGTGACGGAGTCCAGGGTGAAGACGCGGAACGGGCCGGCCGACGGGTCCCGGCGGACCGTCAGCAGGGTCGCCCCCGGGCCGGTGATCGTCACCGGGTTGACGATCGTCGGCAGGGCGGTGAGCAGGCTGATCGTCTGCGCCGAGTTGAACAGGGCGCTGAAGTTAATCGTGTCGGCGGCGGTCGTGGCGTTCGCCTGGGTGATGGCGTCCCGCAGCGACCCGGCCCCGCCGTCGGCGGCGGTGGTCACGGTGAACGCGGCCGGGACCGTCCGGTCTTCCAGCCCCTGAACCAGCAGGCGGGCGCGAAGGTCGGCCGCCCGGCGGACGGGGCGGGGTTGGCGACTGGCGGGCCGGGTCGCGGGGCGGGCGAACAACCGGCGGATCAAGCGGGACATGGCGCACGGCTCCACGGGTGACACTCGGTCTGGATAATTGAAG
>DASXAN010001460.1:0-1513 GCA_036406755.1 Gemmataceae bacterium | reverse complement strand
CCGACGCACGACCTGGGGTACGAGCCGGACAAGTTCGCGGTCAAGACGATCCTGGCCGTGCCGGGCGCGGTCCTGGCCACGATCCTGATCGTGTACGTGATCACGACCCTGATCTTCAGCGAGTTCTTCCAGCCCAAGCGGCCGGTCATCACCCCGGAGTCGACAATGGCCGAGGTCCGGACCGGGGCCCCGATCGACGACCGGCTCGGCCGGATTTCGTCCACCGACCCGACCGCCGAGGTCCTCCAGCCACGGCTCGAGGGCCTGCAGCGACGGGCGAACTACGGCAGGGACGGCAAGCCGGACGCGGTCACGCCGGAAATGGTCCCCACCCAGCCGCTCAAGGAGGGCAACTCGCCGCTGTATCACGCCGACGACCTGCGGCCGGAGCGGGTGCCGGCCGTGTCGACCGAGACCAAAGATCCGCAGACCGGGGCGGTCCGGAGCATCCCGGTCGACCGGGCGATCGACCTGGTGACCAACCCGAAGAACGCCGCCTGGGCCAAGGCCCTGCAAAGCCGTGAGGGGGCGGTGCCGCTCGAATTGGACCCGCACTGGGACCGGCCGAAGGAGTCCAACGGCGGCAACAGCCGGTGGCCGGCCCGGGCCGCGGTGACCCAGCCGAAGAAGGGCGGCGCGACCGAGAAGGAGCCGGAGAAGAAGGAGCCGGAGAAGGGGGCGGAGCCCAAGAAGGGCGCGCAACCGAAGCAGCAGTGACTTCTAACTGGATTCTTACGAATTCAGCTACCCAGACCGGGAGACCAAGTTGAGAGGACGTGGGCCGATGACCGCATTCACCAGTTACCGGGGACGCCCACTCCTCGCCGGCATCATTGCGCTGTGCCTCACGGCCGGTGTGCAAGCTCAGGGCGTCGCCCCGGGCCGCGCCGCCGACGTGGACAAGCCGAACCCGAACGTCGGCGTCGACAACAAGATCGGCGACAAGGTCCCGCTCGATTTGACCTTCACCGACGAGGACGGCAACGAGACCACGCTGGCGAAGTGCGTCGACGGCAAGCCGACCATCCTGATCCTCGCCTACTACCGCTGCCCCATGCTGTGCGGCGAGGTGTTCGCCGGCGTGCTCGACGCCTGCCGGCACATGCCGGCCACCATGACGTGCGGCAAGGAGTTCAGCATCGTCGCCGTCAGCTTCGACCCGAAAGAGAAGCACGAGATGGCCCACGCCAAGAAGATGCACTTCGTCACCGAGTACGGCCGCAAGGAGGCCGACTGGGGCTGGCACTTCCTGACCGGGCACAAGGAGAACATCGACAAGCTGACCGCCGCCTGCGGGTTCCGGTACGAGTTCGACCCGATGCTCAAGGAGTACAACCACCCGTCCGGGATCATGGTCATCACCCCCGAGGGGGTCATCGCCCGGTACTTCCCCGGCATCGAGTACCTGGACCGCGGGTTCAACGGCCAGCTCCTGGAGGACCCGGCCAAGACGCTGCGGCTGACGCTCGTCGAGGCCGGCGAGGGCCAGACCGGGACGTGGAGCGACAAGGTG
>DASXAN010001459.1:0-4623 GCA_036406755.1 Gemmataceae bacterium | reverse complement strand
TTGCTATGTAACGATTTCGACGCTCCTGCAGACCAAGGACGAGTTTCGGTTCATTATCCCCTATGTCGAATTTTCCAAGCAGGTGAAGGGCGGCCGGCCGCTGGTCCTCGACACCAGCGTGATCATCGACGGCCGGATCGCGGACGTGTGCGATACTCGATTGATCGACACGAAGCTCATCGTCCCCCGGTTCGTGTTGCAGGAGTTGCAGGCGGTCGCGGACAGCTCGGACAAGCTGAAGCGGAACCGCGGGCGGCGGGGGCTGGACGTCCTCAAGCGGCTGCAGAACAACCCCAAGGTGGAGCTGCAGATGCACGAGGCCAACCTGCCCGAGCTGCGGGACGTCGGCCGGGTGGACGAGCGGCTGGTGGTGTTCGCCAAGGTGCTCGGCGCCCGCGTGATGACCAACGACTTCAACCTGAACAAGATCGCCCAGCTGCAGGGGGTCGAGGTCATCAACCTGAACGAGGTGGCCAACGCCTTGAAGACGGTCGCCCTGCCGGGCGAGAGCCTGACGGTCAAGCTGGTCAAGCCGGGCGACCAGCTCGGCCAGGGGGTCGGCTACCTGGACGACGGGACGATGGTGGTGGTCGAGCAGGGCCGGTCGCAGATCGGCCAGGAGGTGGCCATCACGGTCACCAGCGTCCTGCAGACGCCGGCCGGGCGGATGATCTTCGGCCGGCTCGGGGCCCCGGCCATGAGCGGCAGCTCGGCCGAGATGCCCAAGTTGGTGACGCCTTCGTCATAGGGCGAGCACGATGATGACGAATGACGAAACACCCAATGACGAAGGAATACCGAACCCCGAAATCCGAAGTAACACGGCACGGCGGATTCGGCGGGCGGGACTGGGGATTGCGACATTCGTCATTGGGTATTTCGTCATTCGTCATTTCGGCTATGCGCAGCCGTCGCGGCCGGCACCCGGTCAGCCGTCCGCCGCCACCGACATCGGGTTGGTCAAGCGACTGATCGCCGCCCGCCGCGAGTACCAACACTCGCTGGAACAGCTCCACGCCTACTACGACTCGACCGGCGACGCCGAGCGGCGGAAGTGGGCCGAGACGGAGCTGATGCAGTTCCACCGCATCCCCAAGCCGGCGTACATCCTCGACCTGGACGTGGCCGGCCCGGGCCTGCACCCGGACCAGAACGTGCCGGCGGCCAACGAGCTGTACCGCAAGGCGATGACGTACAAAGGCAAGGGGTTCGGCGCCGACTACCAGGACAACCTCATCCGCTCCGAGCTGGTGCTCCAGCAGATGCTCGCCCAGTACCCGACGAGCAACAAATGCAGCGACGCCGCGTACCAGCTCGGCGACATCTACGAGAACCGCAAGCCGCCGCAGTACCGGCGGGCCGCAACCTATTTCGAGCGGTGCGTGCAGTGGAACCCGAACACGCAACACGACGCCCGGCTGCGGGCCGCCCGGCTCTACGACCGGCAACTCAGCGAGCGGGGCAGAGCGGTCGAACTCTACAAGACCGTGCTGACCAACGAGACCGACGAGCGGCGGCGGCAAGAGGCCCAGCGGCGGCTCGGCGAGATGAACGCTTCGACGCCGTGAAGCCCACCCGTGGCATCGGGTGGGTATTATTGACCCACTCTGTTAGAACACCTTGGTGAACTCGACCCCGCCCCCGCCGGCGCCCCCCGCCACCGCGTCGGCCCTGCGCCGCCCGGTCCTGTTCTCCATCCTGGCGGCGGTGCTGACGCTGCTGCTCAAGGCCGCCGCCTACGTCTACACCGGGTCGGTCGGCCTGCTCTCGGACGCGGCCGAGTCGAGCGTCAACCTCGTCGCCGCCGTCACCGCGTGGGTGTCGCTCTGGTACGCGGCCAAGCCGGTGGACGTGGAGCACACCTACGGCCACAAGAAGATTGAGTACTTCTCCAGCGGCCTGGAAGGCACGCTGATCCTGGCCGCGGCCGCCGGCATCGCCTGGTACTCGGTCAAGCGGCTCGTCGTCCCGCAGCCGCTGCACCAGCCGGGCGTGGGCGCGGCCGTGGCCCTCCTGGCGTCGGCCGTCAACCTGGTTGTCGCCCTGTGGCTGTTGCGGGTCGGCCGCCGGTACGGGTCGATCATCCTGGAGGCCGACGGGCAACACCTGCTGACCGACGTGTGGACCTCTGTGGGCGTCGTGGCCGGGCTCGGGTTGGTGGCGGTGACCCACCTCGAATGGCTCGACCCGGTGATCGGACTGGTCGTATCGGTCAACATCCTCTGGACGGGCTGGCGGCTGGTGGTCCGGTCGTTCGACGGGCTGATGGACCACGCGTTGCCGGCGGCGGAACAAGCGCTGGTCCGCGGGGCGATCGAGGCGCAGCTGGGGCCGGGGACGGCGTACCACGCCCTACGGACCCGACAGGCCGGCACCGACCGGTTCGTGGACTTTCACCTGCTCGTGCCGGGTCGCACGGACGTAGCCCGCGCCCACCGGCTCGCGGTCCGGATTGAAACCGCGATCCGCTCCGCCCTGCCGGGGACGGAAGTTGTGGTGCATATCGAACCGATCGAGGAGCCGGCGAGCTGGGAGGACAGCGAGTTGCTTGCGATCGAGCAGGACAAGAATCGAAAGTAATTCAGCGGGGAGCCGGAGGCGACCGCGCTTGCGCAAGCGCGGTCGCCTCCGGCTCCCCGCTCAACGAGGGCCACACTACTTCCACATCTCTTCTTCCGCGAACGGGTGGATCGGCCGGTCAGCCTTCGGCTTGGGCCGCGACTTCAGGATGGCGTCGGCCAGGAACAGGTCGTCCTTGGTCGTGATCTTGACGTTCGTCGGCGACCCCTCGACGACGTGGACCGGGTGCCCGGCCGCCTCGACCAGCTGGGCGTCGTCGGTGATGTCCTTGCCCAGCTCGCTGCGGCGGCCGTATGCGTCGGCCAGCCAGTCGCGGCGGAACACCTGCGGCGTCTGGGCCAGCCACAGCCCCTGGCGGTCCACCGTCTCTTGCACCCGTAGCTTGTCGTCCACGCGCTTGAGCGTCTCCGTCACCCGGGTCGCCAGCAGGGCGGCCCCGCGGGTGCGGGCGGCGGCGAAGACGGAGTCGATCAGTTCGGTCGTGACACAGGGACGGACGGCGTCGTGGACGGCGACGTACTCGACGTCGGGGTTGAGCTCGGCCAGGGCGTTGCCGACCGACTCCCACCGCTCCCGCCCGCCCGGCACGATCCTGACGTTCATGAACGCGATGTTGGCCGTGTACCGCATCCGGAACTTTTCCAGGTCGTCGGCCGCGACGACAAGCAGGGTTTGCGCCACGTCGTTGCGGGTGACGAACAGCTCGGCCGTCCGCAACCAGACGGCCCGGCCGTCGAGAGTGGCGAACGGCTTCTTTTCCTTGTCCTTGAACCGGGACGACCGGCCGGCGGCCGGGAGGATGACCGCAAACTTGGCCATGGCTGACCCTCGCAGGCACCGCCGCCGAAGCGCGGGGCGGCGAATTGAGGGTTATGATATGCCGCCGCCGGGCGGTCCCGCCAGGCGTGACCTGGCCCGGCCGGCCAACCCGACCCAGGCGCGGGCCTCCTCCTCGTCGGCGGCCAGCAGGCCCTCAACAGCCTCGGCCAGTCGGCCGGCGGCCTCCAGGTGTGCTCGCAAGCCGCGGAGGCGGTCGTCAATTGGACTGGGCGGTTGCGGATCCGTGACCGACGTGTCGCCCGCCGGGGCGAACGCCCGCTCCTGCTCCTGCACCTGCTCCAGGGCGCGGGCGATTGATTCATCGATCCGGTCGAGCAGTTTGGTCCAGTCGCCCTTGGCGGCGGGCGTCAGGATAGGGTCGGCCATGCGGGGGCCTCCGGGGCCGGCGGCCGGGTTGGCGGGCCGGGTCGGGGGGTATACCGCCGACGGCCGGCGCGTCCAGCCCGAAATTCGGCTTGCATCGGCGGCCGGCCGACGGTATAGCCGCCCCTCCGCCGACAGACCGATTGCGCGAAGGGGGATCGCGCCGCCCGTCGTGGCGCCGTACTCGTTACGGAGGCTGCCGTGTTCGTTGCCTGTTCCACGCTCTGCTTCGGGCGGCAGCCGCTGCCCGACGCGCTGCGGACGATTAGCGAACTGGGGTTCAACAAGGTGGACGTGGCCGTCCGGGAAGACGGGCCGCACCTGAAGCCATCCGAAGTGGCGGCCGACGTCGGCCGGGCGGTGCTCCAGCTCCGCGCCGGCCACGGGCTGACCGTCGCCGCCCTGCACGTCGAACCGGCCGCGGGGCTGAGCCGGGAGCAGACGGCCGAACAGCTGAAGGCCGTCTGCCGACTGGCCCGGGTGCTGGCGACGCCGCTGGTGAGCATCCCGGCGGTCGCGGCCGGGACCGACCCAGCCGCGGAGGCGGAACGGCTCACCTGGCTGAGCCGGCTCGCCCGGTTCGAGGGGGTGGCGCTGACCGTCGAAACCCGGACCGGCACACTAACCGAGGACCCGGTCGCGGCCGTCGAACTGTGCCGATCGGTGCCCGGGCTGGGCATCGCCCTGGACCCGAGCCACTACCTGATCGGGACGCACCACGACGACAGCCTGGACGCCCTGTACCCGTACGTGCAGCACGTCCGGCTGCGCGACACCAGCGGCAAGACCAACCAGTTCCAGGTGCGGATCGGCCAGGGGGAGGTCGAATACGGGCGGATC
>DASXAN010001458.1:0-5414 GCA_036406755.1 Gemmataceae bacterium | reverse complement strand
TGGCAGTGCATGACATAGCGGCCCAGGAAGTCCTTCCACCGCATGAAGATCTTCATCTCGGTGTTGGGGAACAGGATGGCCACGTCGCGCCGCAGCCCCCCGAAGAAGACGTCGATCTCGCCGCTGTCGTTACGGAACGCGATCTCGCTGTGCACCCGTGGCCGAGTTTGTGTCCTATCCCGGAGCACGGGGATTCCGTTCTCCTCCAGGATGATGAACTCGGTGAAGTGGCTGTGGATCGGGTGGTGCCACTTGTTACCGGTGTTGCGGAAGGTCCAGATCTCCGCCGAGTCCTGCTCGATCCCGGCGTCGATCCGGTTCGGGTCCATCATTAGGCCGTTGACCGTCCAGTGCCCGCCGACATGGTCGAACTCCCAGACCCGCTCCCGCTTCACCTCGGCCAGGTTCACCGGTGGCAGCGGCCGGAACGTGTCGGGGATGCGGCTGTTGTCCTTGGTCGGAGCGTCGGTCACGTCGAACCGCATCACCTGGTGCTGGTGATTTTTCCTCCTCGGGTCAAAGATCTGTCGCCCGCTCGGGCCGGCGCCGTTGGTCTGTTCGAGCCGGTTGTCCAGGTAGATCTTGTCCCCGGGTTTGAACTCGGAGAAATCGATGATGACGTCGACCCGCTGCGCGACGGCGAGGTAGACGCTGTTCGCGTCGACCGGGTGGTACAGGACGTTGCCGTCACCCGTGACGACGTGCAGCTTGTGCGGCAGCTGGTTGTTCTGATCGTTGGAACTCAAATACAGCTGATAAAACCGGGACGGGCCGGCGTTCAGAATGCGGAAGCGGTACTTGCGGCGCTCGACCTGAAGATAGGGCTGGATGACGCGGTTAACACAATACCGATCGCCGAGGATGCCGTCAGTGTTGAGCTTGTTGAACGACAGCTGGCCGCGTTTGTCGAATAACAAGTCGTTGAGGACGAGGGGGATGTCATACTTCCCGCTCGGCAGCCGCCACGCGGCGGGGTTGGGGTCATTCTCGTCGCCCGAGTCGTTCTCGTCGAAGAGGAGGTAGGCCCCGGCGAGGCCGGCGTAGACGTTGGCGGCGGTCGAGTCGAGGCGGTGGTCGTGGTACCACAGGGTGGTCAGTTTCTCGCGGTCGTCCCCGCCGGACGGGTAGTTGGCGTAGTGGTGGTCCTGGTATTCACCGGGTTCGATCCAGTCGTCCGGGAAGCCGTCGCTTTGAGAGGCGGTGTGGGCGTTGTGCAGGTGGCGGGAGGTCGACGGGAGGGCGAACTTGACGTGGGACACGGCCGGGTGCGGCAGGTCGTTGATCCGGCGGACGAGGATCGGTTCGCCGTAGCGGGCGATGATCGTCGGGCCCGGGGTGGTGCCGTCGATGCCCCAGGACCAAGTTCCCCGGTTGTACGGCGAGCCAGAGTGGTAGACCCAGCAGATCTCCTGCTCGCAGTTCACGTAGAACTTCCGCGGATAGAACTCGTCGTACCGCTGATGGGCCGACGGGACCGGCGCCGGGGCGAGGGGGTCGGTCTCCGGCTGCTTGACCGGTGGAATGAAGAGCGGGTCCTTGAAAGGCGTGACCGGCGGACTCGGGCGCGCCTCATACTCGAGCGGCTCGCCGTCCGGCGGGCAGAGAAACCGCAACGGGGTGATGTTGACGTCCAGGGCGGAGCCCGGCTTACCCGTCCTCGGGTACGAGGGCCCCGCCCACGGGCCGGGCTGCGCCGCGGACCCGTCGCCCCGAGCCCCGACCTCCCGCGTCAGGGCGGCGCAGAGGCCGACCGCGACCGCGCCCGCCAGGGCGAGCGCTTTCGCCCACCGGACGTGGGCGGTGCCCCGCAAAACGTCGGGCATGCGTCATCCCTCCGCGCCGAGGCCGACCGGGTCTTCGCCCGTACCTGTTCGCCCAGCCGTCACCCCAGGACGCTGGTCCGGAGCGTGCGACACCTGCCCCGTTCGCGAGCGCGGGCAGGGGCTCGTGGGCGTTTGCTCCGATGGGGCTTGGCACACACCTCGCGTGCTCAGGTCCCGCCCATTGGGCGGTGAACCCGTTCGGGACTTGATCGCTCCCGCGCAGGTCCACTGTGTCGCTCGCAACGTCTTACCAGGGCCGGCGAGTGAGGCACAATAGGCCGACCGATCCAAAAGAGGTTCACGAGGGGACTAGCCTGTCGTCGCCTCCCGGGGCGAGGGACGAGGTGGGCCTGCACTCGGCAGGCCCTCCCGCTCGGCCCGGCGGCCGGGTATGATCGTTGCTCATCACCCCCTGCCCCGCCGGCGAGGCCGACCCGATGAGCCTGGCGATCGAGACCCACCGCCTGACCCGCTACTTCGGCGCAGACTGCGCCGTGGCCGGCATCGACCTGCGGGTCGAGCGGGGCACCTTCTACGGCTTCCTCGGCCCGAACGGGGCCGGCAAGTCTACCACCATCAAAATGCTCACCGGCCTGCTCGCCCCGTCCGACGGGCAAATCCTGGTGCTCGGCAAGGACATGCTCGACCCGCGGCAGGCCCTGGAGGCGAAGGCCCGCATCGGCGTCGTCCCGGAGAACCTGGCCCTGTTCGACAACCTGACCGGCCGCGAGTACCTGACGTTCGTCGGCCGGATGCACCTGCTGCCGCGGGACACCATCCGCGGCCGGACGGAGGAACTGCTCGCCCTGCTCGGCCTGGCGGGCGAGGAGAAGAAGCTGACGCTGGAATACTCGCACGGCATGAAGAAGAAGCTGGCCCTCGCCGCCGCCCTGCTGCCCAACCCGGACCTGCTCTTCCTCGACGAGCCGTTCGAGGGCGTGGACGCGGTCACGTCCCGGACCGTCCGCGACCTGCTCGCCCATTACGTCGGCCGCGGGTCCACCGTCTTTTTGACCTCGCACGTGCTGGAGATCGTCGAGCGGCTGTGCACCCACGTCGGCATCATCGTCAAAGGTGAGTTAGTCGAGCAGGACTCGCTGGCCGCCATCCGCCGCGGCGGGACCCTGGAGGAGCGGTTCCTGGAACGGGCCGGGGCCGACGCCGAGGCCACGCAGAAGCTGCGGTGGCTGGAGGAGGGCCCGGCGTGAACTGGCGGCACTTCCGGACCTTCCTGTGGCTCCGCTGGCGGCTGTTCGCCAATCAGCTCCGGCGGGGCGGGATGACGAACGTGGTCGTCACAGGGATCGTCGCCGCCCTGGCGGCAGTTGTGGCCGTGGGGGCAGCGGTCGGCCTGTTCCTGGTCGGCCTGTTCGCCCTGGCCGACGCCCCGCCGGCGGCCGTCCTGTACACCTGGGACGGGTTGGTCGGCGCGTTCCTCTTGTTCTGGGCCGTCGGCCTGGTGGTCGAGCTGCAGCGGGCGGAGGCACTGTCGCTGGAGAAGTTCCTGCACTTGCCGGTGTCGCTGCGATCAGCATTCGCGGTCAACTACCTCGCCTCGCTCGTCAACCTGTGCCTGGTGTTCTTCCTGCCGGCCATGCTCGGCCTGGCCGCGGGGCTCGTACTGTCCCGGGGGCCGGCAATGCTCCTGGCCTTCCCGCTGCTGGCGGCGTTCCTGCTGGCCGTCACGGCCCCGACGTACCAGTTCCAGGGGTGGCTGGCGGCGCTGATGGCCAACCCCCGCCGCCGCCGCACGGTCATCGTCATCGCGACGATGACGATCGTGCTGCTGGCGCAGCTGCCCAACGTCATCGTCAACGTGCTGGGCAAGTCGGCCGGCGCGACGGGGCTGGCCGACACGGCGGCGCGTTACGACGCACGGCAGTCCGAGCTGCGGCAGCAGGTGCAGGCGAAGGCCATCACCCAGGAGGAGTACCGCAAGCGGCGGGCGGAGCTCGACCGCGAGTTCCAGGCGGCGATGACCGCCGCCAAACGCGGCTGGGCGACGACCGCGGCAACGGTCCGGCTTCTCAACCTCGTGCTGCCGCCCGGGTGGCTGCCGTTCGGCGCCATGGCCCTGACGGAGGGGAACGTCCTGCCCGCCCTGCTCGGCACGCTGGGGTTGGGGCTGGTCGGCGCGGCAAGCCTCTGGCGGGCGTACCGGACGACGCTGCGGCTGTACACCGGGCAAGTCGGCGGCCGACGACCGCCCCCACCGGTGACCGCGGCAAGCGCCTCGGTGCCGGTCGGCGCACCGGCCACGGCCGCCGGTCCCCGGCTGCTGGAGCGCCGCCTGCCGTGGTTGTCCGAGCAGGCGGCGGCGATCGCCCTGGCCGGGTTCCGCGGGCTGACCCGCGCCCCGGAAGCGAAAATGATGCTCCTGTCCCCCATCATCCTCCTGGTCGTGTTCGGCTCGATGTTCCTGACCCGGCCGACCGCCCCGTCGGCCGCCTCCCGGCCGCTCGTCGCCACCGGGGCGATCGCCATGGTGCTGCTGAGCATGGGCCAACTGGTCGGCAACCAGTTCGGGTTCGACCGGGCCGGGTTTCGAGTGTTCGTCCTCTGCTCGGCCCGCCGGGGCGACATCCTGCTGGGCAAGAACCTGGCGTTCGCCCCGCTGGCCCTGGGGCTGACCGCGGTCGCGCTCGTCGTGCTCCAGATCGTTTCCCCGATGCGGACCGACCACTTCCTCGCCACGATGCCGCAGGCGGTGACGATGTTCCTGCTGTACTGCCTGTCGGCCAACGTGGTCTCCATCCTCGTCCCCATGCCGATCGCCGCCGGGTCGCTCCGGCCGACCAACGCCCGGATGGTGCCGGTCCTCGTCCACCTGGCATTCACGCTGACGCTGCCGCTGGTATGGGCGCCGGCGCTACTGCCGCTCGGGGTGGAGGCCGCCCTGGAGGCGGCGGGCTTGTGGGCCGGGGCGCCGGTCGCCCTGGTGCTGTCTGTCGCGGTGTGTGCCGGGGTGGTGGCCCTCTACCGCGTGACGCTGGGTTGGCAGGGTGAGCTTCTTCAGGCCCGCGAGCTGTCCGTTCTGGAGACGGTCACGAGCAAGATCGAATGACGGCCGCCGTGATGCCGGAAGGGCCGTGGCGAGCGGACGCGCAGGAGCTGCGGCCGGGGTGTTTACCCCGCGAACTGGCGGGGTTAGTATCGAGGGCACGTCGCCGCCCGCGCCCCCTTGGACACCCCCATGGCGCACATCCAGACGATCAGCCCCTGGCGGGCCCGCGGCGAGCTGGCCTCGGCGTACCGCGACCTCCGCCGTGAACTGGTCGGCCGCTTGCCGGTCCCGGCCGGCCTGGCCGTGTGGAACATCATGCGGGTGTTCAGCCTCCGCCCGGCCCTGCTGCGGGCGTTCGGTCGATGCTTCCTCCTGACCATGTGGGGCGGCACGCTGCGGCGGCCGGCCAAGGAGGCGATCGGCGTCGTCGTCGCCCGGACGAACAGCTGCCACTACTGACTGGAGTCACACCTCTACTTCCTGCAGGCTGCAGGAATCCCCGCCCGCGTGGCCCGGGCCCTCAAAGACCGGCCGGCCGCCGCCCCACTTGACCCCGACATCCGGTCCCTGATCGAACTCGCCGAACA
>DASXAN010001457.1:0-3814 GCA_036406755.1 Gemmataceae bacterium | reverse complement strand
GGCCCGCGACGCTCCGCCGAGCGAGATGGCAGCAGTCTCACTTCCCCGCCTGGATCGACAGCTTCACCGTCACATCGTTGTTCACCTGCCCTTCGCCGAACGTCATGTCGAAGTCCTTTCGCCGGATGGTGAACGTCGCCGTCAGCCCCAGCCCGCGGTCGCTCGGGCCGACCTGCACCGGGATGGTCAGTGACTTCTTCACGCCGTGCAGCGTCAGGTCGCCGGTCACCAGATGGGTCGTCGCCCCGTCGCCGCGGACCGGGCGGATCATCGTCGCGGTGAACGTCGCCTTCGGGTGGGTGCGGACGTCGAAGAAGTCCGGCGACTTGAGGTGCTGGGTCAGCTTCTCGTTGTCCGTGTAGATGGAGTTGGTGTCGATCTCGACCGTCAGCTTGGCCTTGGCGAAGTCGCCGTCGGGGGCGTCGATGGTGCCGGTGAACTTGCGGAACCCGCCGGTGTGCATGCCGTCCTTCTTGGTGCCGACGAATTCGATCTTGGACCCGGGGCCGCTGAACTTGAACGTGTCTGCCGGCGCCGCCGACGCCACCGCCAGGGTCATCACCGCCGCCGTCCACGCGCGCAGAGTCATCGTCCATCTCCTTGGTCGATCGGTTCCACGAAAACCGCTGACCACAAGTCTAGGGCGCGGAATGGCCGGGGTGTAGCGGCCGGCGGTCGGGTACGATGGCGCGATAGGTTTTCGCCCGGCCGTCGTACTGGATGCGGATGACCGACACGCCGACGACGCAGGCCAGCCTGCTGGTCCGCCTGGGCGACGCCGCCGACGCCCCCGCCTGGGGGCAGTTCGTGGACCTGTACGCCCCGCCGGTGTACGCCTGCGGTCGCCGCCACGGACTACAGGACGCCGACGCTGCTGACGTCACCCAGGACGTGCTCCGGGCCGTCCACCGGGCGTTCCGCCGGGGCGACTACGACCCCCGCCGCGGGCCGTTTCGGGCGTGGCTGTTCACGGTCGTGCGGAACAAGCTGCGGGACTTCGCCCGACGAGCGGGGTTGCGTGAGCGCCCCGAGAACTGCTTGGCCGATGTGCCGGCCCGCGGTGGCGACCCGGCGGCGGAGTTCGAGCAGGAGTGCGAGCGGCGGCTGTTCGCGTGGGCGGCCGACCAGGTCCGCGGCCGGTTCCGGCCGGTGACTTGGCAGGCGTTCTGGCGGACGGCCGTGGACGGGACGGCCGGCAAGGACGTGGCGGCCGAGCTGGGCCTGACCGTGGCGGCCGTGTACCTGGCGAAGGGCCGGGTGATGGCGGCGCTCCGCGAACAGATCCGCGCCGTTGAGGGAAATGACGAAATTCCAATGACCAATGACGAAGGTAATTCGAACGCCCAATGACGAATGACGAACCGGGCCGTGACCATTCGGGGTCTGGCATTCGGGATTCCTTCGTCATTGGGTACTTCGTCATTCGTCATTCCGGCGGAGGTTGTCATGTACCGATGTCCCGACCGCCAGCGCTGGCGCGCCCTGCTCGCCGACGACCTGCCGGCCGCCGAGCAGGCCGACCTGAACGGCCACCTCGAACTCTGCCCCGACTGCCAGCGGACCCTGGAGGAGTGCGCCGCCCACCGCACCGCCTGGGCCGTCACCGCCCGGTCCCTCGGCCAGCCCGGGCCGACCCGCGAGGCGGCGCTTCGGGACGTGATCGACCGCCTGAAGCTCGACCCCGACGCCGACCGGGACGACGGCCACGACGGGGCGGAGCTGCCGCTCGACTTCCTCGATCCACCGGGCCGACCCGGCTCGCTCGGCCGGATCGGGCCGTACGAGGTCCTCGAAGAAGTCGGCCGCGGCGGCATGGGCGTCGTCCTCAAGGCGCTCGACCCCGGCCTGCACCGCGTCGTCGCCATCAAGGTGCTCGCCCCGCAGTTGGCCGTCAGCGGCACGGCCCGCAAGCGGTTCACCCGCGAGGCCCGGGCGGCCGCCGCCGTCCAGCACGAGAACGTCGTCACCATCCACGCCGTCGAGGAGTTCAAGGGACTGCCGTACCTGGTCATGCAGTATGTGGCCGGGCCGTCCGTGCAGCAACGGCTGTCCGACGACGGCGGGCCGCTGCCGGTCGCGGAGGTGCTGCGAATCGGCACGCAGACGGCCGCCGGCCTGGCCGCCGCGCACGCCCAGGGCCTCGTCCACCGGGACGTGAAGCCGGCCAACATCCTGCTGGAAAACGGCGTCGAGCGGGTCAAGCTGACCGACTTCTCCCTGGCCCGGGCGATCGACGACGCCAGCGTGACGCAGACCGGCGTGGTCGCCGGGACGCCGCCGTACATGGCCCCGGAGCAGGCCCGCGGCGAGGCCCTGGACCACCGGGCCGACCTGTTCAGCCTCGGCAGCGTGCTGTACGCACTGTGCACCGGCCGGCCGCCGTTCCGCGGCTCGAATTCGCTCGACGTGCTCCGCCGAGTCTCGGAGGACACCCCCGTGTCGATCCGCACGCTCAACCCGGAAATCCCCGCCTGGCTGGAAACGATCGTCCGCAAGCTGATGGCGAAGAACCGGGAGGACCGCTTCCAGTCGGCCGGCGAGGTGGCGACACTGTTGGAGCGGTGCCTGGCCCACTGGCAGCAGCCGACGGCCGTGCCACTGCCGGCGATCCCCGGCGTTCGCGCTCGCGTTTCGCGCCCGCGGCGTCTGGTCGTCGGCCTGGCCGCCGCGGCGGCCGCCGTGATGCTGGCGGTCACGGTCCTGCGGCTGCGGACGGACAACGGCACGCTCGTTATCGAGGTGGACGACCCGCAGGCGAAGGTGACGGTGGACGGGACGGACATCGTCGTGACCGGGGCCGGGGTGCAGGAGTTCCGCCTGAAGGCGGGCAGCTACACCTATCGCACGAGCAAGGACGGCAAGCCGGAGAAGACGGAGGTGGTGTCGATCAAGCAGGGTGAGAAGACGCCGCTGAAGGTGACATTCGAGCCGGACGCCCGGGCCGCGGCGGCGGGGACGGTCAGCGTGCCGGTACTGTCGGACATTCCGCACGTTGGCCGGCTGTTCACGAGCGCCGCGGTTGAACGGGAGTGGGCAAAGGCCGAGCAGGCTGCGGCCCAGGCCCACGCCGCCCAGGCCCGCATCGCCGAAATGGAGAAGCTGGATGAGCAGCTGCTCAACCTGCGGGTCCAGAAGCAGCGGCTGTTGAACACCCTCGGCCCGAACCACCCGCAGGTCAAGGAGATCGACGAAACGATCAACCTGTTCCAGCAGACCTACGGGGCTCGTCACGATCGCGTGGCGACAACCGACGGCGCCCGCGTGACCAAGCCGCGGCGGAGCTTCCCGACCGAGGCCGGCGAAGTCGCGTCGGTCGTGTTCTCCCCGGATGGCAAGCAACTAGTCATCGCCGACTGGACCGGGAGGGTCTACGCCTACGACTTCGCCACCGGCAAGAAGCGGTTCACCATCGGCACCGACAAGCTGAGCGAGAACCGCTTCCTCGCCGTGTCGCCCGACGGCAAGAGTCTGGCCACCGTCGGCAACGACCAGACGGTCCGCCTCTTCGACCTGGCGAGCGGCCGGCAGCTGCGAGTGATTCACGGTCAGCCCGACCCGTACTACGCCGTGGCCTTCTCCCCGGATGGCAAGACGCTCGCCGTCGGCGGGAACGGCCCGCCGCGTGCCGGCGGCATCCTCGAGCTGTGGGACCTGTCGTCCGGCAAGTTGCGGGTAGCGACCGAGTTTGCCGACTGGGTCACGGCCCTGGCCTTCCCGCCGGGCGTCGAGGACCGGCTGGCCGTCGGCACCGGCGGCGCGAACGTCCGCATGGTCTACCCGTCCACCGGCAAGGAGGAGTACTCGCTGACTCAGC
>DASXAN010001456.1:0-6425 GCA_036406755.1 Gemmataceae bacterium | reverse complement strand
AGGTGGTGACCGGGACGGCGAGCCTGCGGTTCTTCCGGTTCGCCTTCGACCTGGCCCGCAAGCTCGGGCGGAAGACGGTCCACTGCATCCACAAGGCGAACATCCTCAAACTGGCGGACGGGTTGTTCCTCGACAGCTTCCGGCGAGCCGCCGCCGGGTTCCCGGAGATCCAGCCGAAGGAGATGATCGTCGATAACGCCTGCATGCAGCTGGCCAGCAAGCCGCACCAGTTCGACGTGATCGTGGCCGGCAACCTGTACGGCGACTTGCTTAGCGACCTCGGGGCCGGGCTGATCGGCGGCATCAGCGCGACGGCGGCCGCCAACTACGGCAACGACGTGTGCGTGTACGAGGCAATCCACGGCGCGCCGCGGGAGCTGGTCGGCCCGGACCGGGCGAACCCGCTGCCGCTGTTGATGCCGGCTCTGGAGATGCTGACCGACCTGGGCCACACGGACGCGGCGAGGCGCATCCGCGCGGCGGTCGAAGCGGTGCTGAGAGAGAAGAAGGCGGTGACGTTCGACCTCGGCGGCGACGCCGGCACGCAGGCGATGGCGGAAGCGATCGTCGCGGCTAACCGGGTTGTTACCGCGCCGCGGGCTGGCGGCGGGTCGCCGCGGACTCGCCCGCCTCCATCAGTCGCTTGAACGCGTTCAGGTCTTCGGCGATCTGCTGCTCCGGCGCCTCGCCCAGCCACCGGGCTACCACCGCCCCGACCTTGCCGGCCGGCGGGTCGTACTTCAACACCACCCGCACCTCCGTCGCTCCGCCCCGCGGGAGGAAGTGGACCGACCCGGCCGTGTCCACCTCGGAGCCGGGCAGGGACCGCCAGGAGATCAGCTCGTTCGGCCGGGCCGTGTGCACTTCCGCGTCCCACGCGACGGACGTGCCGAGCGGGGCCTTGGCGACCCAGTGCGACCGCCGGCCGTCGATCCGCTTCACCGACTCCAGGTGCCGGAAGAAGCTCGGCAGGTTCTCGAAGTTGCTCCAGAACAGGTACAGGTCCGACGCCGGGCGGTTGATCGTCGTCGACTGTTCGACCTTACACCCGCTGCCGGCCGGGACGCTGGTCATCGGCCCGTGCTCGTCGGCCGTGCTGACGCCCAACGCGCAGTACACGTCGCAGTGCCCGGTCAGGCCGCGGTAGAGCAGGGTGCCACCTAAGCCAGCCAGCGCCAGCCCGCCGAGCGTGCCGCGGGTCAGGCCGTACAGGGCCAGCGCTCCGCCGCCGACGGCCGAGAGCGTCCGCTCCAGGTCGCCGACATTGACGTGCGACGGCTCGGCCGGCCGGTTCCGGTTCGGCCGGGTGCTCAGGTGCTGGCGGCTCAGCGGGCGACGGCTGGTAATCAGGCCGTCGCCAGCCCTCGGGCGGATCGAACTTGCGGTGGACATGGCGGACTCCTCGGGTGATGCCATTCTTCGTCGGGTCGGGTTCAACCCCTCGGGACGCGCTCGGCGGTGTCGGCGAACGCCTCCTGGGGGGCGAATTCGTTGTTCCGCTCGGCCGCCCGGTCGTTCAGGGCGGTCAGCCACTTCGGTGCCGGCGGCGGCACGATCGCCTTGCCCGGCACGCCGCGGGCCCCGGCCCCGCCCGGGGCCGGCAGCGTCCGGTTCGTCAGTGCCAGCAGGTCGCTCGTCAGCCCCGGCAGGACGCCGTGGAACCACACGCCGAGCTTCGCCGGCAGCGACAGGATCACCTCGGAGTCGCCACGGCGGACGGCCCGCAGGATCGTCCGGGCGGCTCGCTCGGCGCTGATGGATACGAGCGGTAGCGCGTCGCCGATCGAGAACCAGGCCAGCTCCTTGCGGACCTGGCCCTTGACCTCGGCCTGCCGCGGGCTGCCGGTCCGCATCAGGCCAGGCACGACCGTCGTCACGACGATGCCGTCCTTCGCCAGCTCCGCCCGCAGCCCCTCGGACAGGCCGACCAGGGCGAACTTGCTGGCCCCGTAGGGCAGCAGGTGCGGGACGCTGACCTTGCCGCCGATCGAGGTGATGTTGACGATCCGCCCCCGCCCGCGGCCGCGCATCCCCGGCAGCACGGCCAGAGTGCAGTGCAGGGCGGAGTAGAAGTTGTTGTCCATCGCCTTGTGGAAGTCGTCGAGCGTCATGTGATCGACCGGGCCGATGCCGATGACGCCGGCGTTGTTCACCAGCACGTCGATCGGCCCGAGCCGCTGCTCGACGACGGCGACCATCTCGGCGACCTGCTCGGGCACGGTCAGGTCGCACGGTACGGTCACGACCCGACCGCCGCGGCGGGCCAGGTCCTCAAACGCCCGATCCAGCTCGTCGGCGTCGCGGGCGCAGATGGCAACCTTGGCCCCTTCGGCGATGAACTCGCGGGCCATGACGAGGCCCAGCCCGCGGGAGCCGCCGGTGATGAGGACCGTCTTGCCGCGGAAGTCGTAGCCGTACAGCGAGCGGTAGGCGCGGTACGCCAGGCACGCCGCCACGCCACCCGCGGCCGCCATTGCCCAGCCGCTCGGCCGTTCGTCCATGGTTCACCGCCCCTTTCTCGGTCGCGCGGTGGTGCGCCCCGCGCTCCCATCGGGGGTTGCATTTCGCGTGCCGGCGGTCGGGCGAGCCTCGCGGCTGCTGGTCGCCGCGCGTTGTATCTCCCCTGGTGTTCAGGGCGCACCGATGTTGCAGCCCACATTGCTCCCGTTGCCCGCGCCGGTGTTACGGCCCGCGCGTCGCGCCATATCAAGAAATGAGCTCTCGGACGTCGGAGCGGCCGGCCGGCGGATTTGCTCTGGCCATTGGCACTTAGGGCGACTAGGATCACCGGTCCCAAATGGCACACCAACCGCGGTGGTATCGAACGATGGCTCACGACGGATCACTGGCAGGCAATCTCCCGCTCAGCGCCCGCGTCCGCTGGGCCGTCTGGCTCGTCGCCCTGGCCGGGTACACTTATCTGCTGTGCGCGCCCAACGAATGGCTCCCCCCGTGGTTGCGGACCACGGTCAGTCACAAGATCACTGAAGAGTTTACCTTCGGCAAGCTGGCCCATGCCGCGACCTACGCGCTGCTGACATTGGCCACTTTTCTGCTGCCGGTCGGACGGGCGGGGTGGTGGGTGTGCTTGGCGGTCCTATTGCTGCATGGGGTCGGGACGGAGGTGGTACAGACGTTCGTCCCGAGCCGGTCCGGACGGTGGCAGGACGTGGTCACTGATTACGTCGGCATCGCGTCGGGGCTGCTGCTAGGCGGGCTGGGCCACAGGCTGTTGTGTCGCCGGGAGCGGGGCGGACGGCCGGAGCGGGTATCGGCGGCGCCACAGGTGCAGCAGCACGCCGGCGGCGAAGATGCCCAGGCTGATCCACTGTGAGACGGTCAGGCCGCCGACGGGCGGGGTGTCCTCGCGGAGCGACTCGTTGAAGAAGCGGTGGACGGCGTAGCAGAGCATCAGCACGACCATGACCTGCCCGTTGTACCGCCGCAGTGGGTACAGCGCCAGCAGCACCAGGAAGATCAGGAACATCGACACCGATTCGTAGATTTGCGTCGGTATCAACCCGATCGTTCGCGGGATGTAGGCCGGTAACGTTACTTCGTAACCGGCCCGCTGGACTGTGAGCGTCACGTCCTTCTTGCCGCGGGGCCAATCGACCGTGAGGGCGCGGGCCAGCTCGCCGTAATCGGCGACCGGCTTGCCGCCCACGGCCTCGATCACGTCGCCCGGCTCCAGCCCGGCGGCGGTCGCGGCCGAGTCCGGCTCGACCGCCCCAACGGTGCGGTCGTCCTTGGCCCGCGGGTCCATGGCGAACCCGGCCGACGTCTGGTAGTCGCGGATCATCTCTCGGGCCGGCGTGGTCATCATTGGGAAGTGGGCGGCCGGCGCGGCCGGGCAGGCGACCTGGCCCCAGCAGCAGCCGTTGAGAAAGCAGCCGATCCGCCCCAGGCACAGGCCGACGGCGATCGACGGGGCCAGCACGTCGGCCAAGGTCCACGGGGAGATGTTGAACCGGCTCAGGAACCGCCGGCGGGCGATCAGGCCGGCGATCAGGCCGCCGATCGCCGAGCCGTAGAAAACGATGCCGCCGTCCCAAATCTTGAAGAAGCCGAGGAACGGGTTGGCGAACTGGTCGCGGAACCAGATGACGTAAAAGAGCCGGGCGCCGATCAGGCCGCCGAGGACGACCCAGACGAAGAAGTCGTAGAGGGACTCGCTCTTGGCGACGCCCTCGCGCTCGGCCCGCCGGCCGGCCAGCCAGGCGGCGGTGGAGATGGCGATCAGGAGCATGACCCCGAACCCGTACACGGGCAGGCCGGTGCCGGGCGGGATGCGGAAGAGGACCTGTTGCATGGCGGCACAATAACGAGATTCGGGAGCGCGGACAATCGAGAGCCGTCGGCCCCCGACTTTCCCATTCTACGCAGCCGCCGTGATTGCCGGCCGGACATCCGGCACAACCGTCACTGCCGTTAAGTTCTTCCCGGTCCGTGGCCGATAGACAGAGGGACCACCGTCCGGGGCCGCGCCGCGCTTCGGACGGGGACAGCCGGCGGCCCGGCCCAGCAGAGGCGAGGATGGCATGAGCGCGAGAGCGATCGTATCCGCGGCCCTGATCCTGGCGGTGTTCGGCGGCCCGGCCGGGCGGGCCCAGGAGCCGGCCGAGCAGCAGCCGCCCGCCACCCCGCCGGCGGGTGCGACGCCGCCGGCCGGGCCGGCCCCGGAGGTGCTGCCCCCGCCCACCGCCCCGCCGACGACCTCCGTGCCCAACGTCATCCCGCCCAGCCAGATCCCGGCCGCCCGGGCCGGCCTGCCGCCGGGCAGCGTGCCGGACCCGTGGATCACCTACGACCGGCCCGGGTGCTGCGGCCCGGTCGGCGGCAACGGCCCGATCGGCTACGAGTACTACCTGCGGTCCGGCGTCACCATCCCGGGCGGGAACTCGCTCCTGCACCAGACGTTGCAGGCCGGCTGGTCGGAGTCCCTCGGTGCCCGGTCGCTGTTCTTCAACCCGGTGACGACGGCGGCGTGGACGCTCGACGTCGGCCTCGGGTACATGTTCAACAACGGCGGCCGCCCCGACGTCATGTTCGACCTGTTCCTGCCGTTCACCGTCTCGAACTTCCAGATCGTCAACGGCCAGGCCCAGAACGTCTCCCGGAACGAGATCGGGGCGGTGCCGGTGACGGTCCGGGCCTACCACCGTGCGTCGCTGAACGTCGCCGGCGGGCGGGAGTGGTACCTGGGCACGCCGGCGTACTGCCCCGGCTCGCACTGGCGGTTCGGGGCGGACGTGGGCGGGCGGTGGGGGACGTCGCGGCTGGAGCTGAACGACCTGTCGCACGCGCCGACCGTGGACTACCGCCGGCTGTCCGACGTGTACGGGGCGCTGTTCCTGTCGCTGCACGCGGACTGGGAGTGCCCGGTCGGGGCCTGCTCCTGGTTCATCGTCGGGCTGCGGGGCGAGTGGGACTACAACTGGAGCGACATCCTCCACGACGTGTTCCCGAACCGCAGCAGCGACATGCAGGACTGGAACATCATGGTCACGACCGGGTTCCGGTACTAGCCGTTTGGCCGCGAGGCTCCGCCGAGCGCGAGTCAGGCGCGCTCGGCGGAGCCTCGCGGCTAAACCGTGCGGCGCTTGCCGCCGCCGATGCGCCACCATACAGTATCGACCACTTACCCCCGACCGCAAGCCGACCGCCCCGCCCGGCGCGCCGGAGGACCGTCCCCGTGGTGCAGTCCCTCACCCGCCTCGGCCTGTCGGAGACGGCGGCCGCCGTCGTCGTCGCCTGCATCGCCGTCTTCCTGCTGCTCAACCTCGTCGCCGTCTCCGCCCTGTTCTTCATCTGGCTCGAACGCAAGGTCAGCGGCCGCATCCAAGACCGCCTCGGCCCGACCCGCGTCGGCGGCAAGTTCGGCTGGCTCCAGACCCTCGCCGACGGCGTCAAGCTCATTTGCAAGGAAGACACCATCCCCGGCGACGCCGACCACTTCCTCTTCCGCCTCGCCCCGTACATCGCCTTCTGCGGATCGTTTGTCGCCTTCCTGGCCCTGCCGTTCGGCAACTACGTCGTCGCCAAGAACATGAACGTCGCCATCTTCTTCATGCTGGCGGTCATGTCGAGCGAGGTGTTCGGCGTCATCCTGGCCGGGTACGGGTCCGGGTCGAAGTGGTCGCTGTTCGGCGGCATCCGCGAGGCCGCCCAGGTCGTCAGCTACGAGGTGCCGCGGGCCATGACCGTCCTCATCCCGGTCATCCTGGCCGGGACGCTCAACCTGAACACCATCGGCCAGCAGCAGGCCGGCGGGTTCTGGAACTGGTACGTGTTCCACGACCCGTTCACGTTCGCCGCCTTCTTCGTCTTCTTCACCTGCGCCACGGCCAGCTGCAAGCGGGCCCCGTTCGACCTAGCCGAGGCCGAGAGCGAGCTGGTGGCCGGGTTCCACACCGAGTACTCGG
>DASXAN010001455.1:0-3326 GCA_036406755.1 Gemmataceae bacterium | reverse complement strand
GGCCGCCGCGCGTTTCGCACGTCGTCCCGTGGGAGGACGTTCAAGGGCTCGACAAGCAGGTCATTACCAAAGCCCGCGTCAACCAGCACCTGTTTCGCTCGATGATTCTGGCAGGTTATCGGAACGAATGTGCCGTCTGCGGACTGCCCATCCCGTCGTTGCTGGTCGCGGCGCACATCGTCCCGTGGTCCGTGGACAAAACGGTGCGAATGAATCCTCACAACGGAATCTGTCTGTGTGCCTTGCACGACAGGGCGTTTGACGTAGGCGTTCTTCGGATTCACCCCGACTACCGCATCGCCTTGGCTCTGCCGTCGCGCCCGAAAGTCAAAGCCGCCGCGGTCAATGCGTTCCTGATCGCCTTCGACAAGAAGCCGATTTCCTTGCCGGACCGCTGGCATCCGGACCCTCGACTCCTCGAACGTCATCTCCGAGCAGTACTCGGCGGGCCGGCGATGTGACGGAGTCGCGTCGCCCTTCGGCTTGATGCCCACCGCCTCTGCTCGGGAACCCCTCTACATACCCCCTAGCGTCAGTCGATTTGGTCGCCTGTCAGCTCACGGTACATGCGCTCCCCGGCATCGGTTAGGTCGAACGAATCTGCATCCGTAGCCGTCTTGCCCGTGTACTTGACCAACCCGAGCGTCACCAACTCGCGAGTAATCCGTACCCCATCAACGGCGAAATGGTCCTCGCTCCCGTCGTCCGGTTTGCCGATCAGGATCAGCAAGTTCTTCTGTTCTTCGGTCAGTATCGCCATCATGATTCTCCTGAGAGCTTCTTGATCGCCTGGACAGTTTCCCTCGGAACGCTGTCGTAGGCATCCCACCCGGCTTTTGTCAGGTTGAACAGTTCTTCCGACGTCCCCTGGTGCTCGATCAAGCCGAGTCCTAGGAGTTCTTGGCCGGCGGCGTTCCAACTCGCCTGTGCCCGCCGCTCGTCATGCGGGACTTGCCGTCTGAAATTGCCCGCCTGAACCCCCAGCCCTTCGGACGAAAGTACAAGGAAGATGTCGCCATCACCTTCGGCGGCATGGACCAGCAGTTGCGCGGCTTCCCTTGAGAGGCGGGTCCGCTCCGGCCCGCCATGCCCATCGGTTTCATCGGCCTTAGCGGCCGGGGCCATTTGGATGACGTTTCCGTCCCCCATGATCACGGTGCCCGAGTTGTCACCGGTCGCGATGGACCTATTAGGCCCGCCAATCTGCGTAGTGCCGCCCTTGCCCCCGAAAAGGCCAGTGATCGCGTCCCAGATAGTCTTAAGCACGGCTTTCCCCTATGATCGCGAGTTGCCCTGAATGTACACTACTGTACATCACTGCGCCTAGTCGAGTTGCTCCCCTAGATCGCGCTCTGATGGAATCACGCACGAACGCGGCCATGCCCTCTTGCCGGTCGCACACGGGTGGACAACACATTTCGTCCCCGGCACCAAACGCGGACCACTGCCCACTCGGCCTGGCCGCCGAGCCATTGGAACTTGACATCCACGACACCACTGTATATAACCAAATCGTTCTGTAACCGACAGGTTATGCAATGGCCCCGGCCGACCGACTCGACGCCACCTTCGCCGCCCTCGCCGACCCCACCCGGCGGGCCATCCTCGCACGCCTCACCGAAGGCGAGGCGTCGGTCGCCGAGCTCGCCCGGCCGTTCCGCATGAGCCAGCCGGCCGTCTCCAAGCACCTCAAGGTGCTCGAACGGGCCCGCCTCATCGTCGGCGGCCGCGACGCGCAGCGGCGGCCCCGCCGGCTCGCGGCCGAGCCGCTCGCCGAGGCCACCGCCTGGCTCGAACACTACCGCCGGTTCTGGGACCGCCGGTTCCGCCGGCTCGACGACCTGCTCGACGAGCTGAAAGCGCCGCCGGCCCGCGGCAAGAAACGGGGCCATGCCAATCATTAGGGGGGACTACGGATGAGGAACGTCGGCCGCCTGACCCTGACCACGCCCACCGACCGCGAGATCGTCATGACGCGGGCCTTCGACGCCCCGCGGCAGTTGGTGTACGACGCCTTCACCAAGCCCGAGTTGGTCAAACGGTGGCTGCTCGGCCCGCCCGGCTGGTCGATGCCCGTCTGCACCATCGACCTGCGGGTCGGCGGCCGCTACCGCTACGTCTGGCGGCAGGACGCCGACGGCACGGAGATGGGCATGGGCGGCGTCTACCGCGAGATCGTGCCGCCGGAGCGGATCGTCTGCACGGAGAAGTTCGACCAGTCCTGGTACCCGGGCGAGGCCGTGGGGACCGTCGTCCTGGTCGAAAACGATGGGGTGACGACGCTGACGCAGACGATCCTCTACGAGTCGAAGGAGGCCCGCGACGCCGTGCTCAAGTCGCCGATGGAGCAGGGCGTGGCCGCCGGCTACGACCGGCTCGCGGAGCTGCTGGCGTCGCAGAGAGCCACGTAGGGCGCGGTCTGGGAGGGCGAGGCTCCTGCCGAGCCGTAAGACTCCCGGCTCGGCAGGAGCCTCGCCCTCCCGGACCGCCGCCAGCGACCTTGTCCACGGAGGACGCGCATGCCGTCCACGACGAAAGGCCCGTACGCCGCCGCGGTCCGGGAGGCGTTGGCGTGGCTGGAGCGCCACGGCAGCAAGCGGACCCGCGACGACCTGATGCCGCGGTACGGCATCCACACCGACCGGGCGTTCGGCGTGTCGGTGGCGGACGTCCGTCGGCTGGCGAAGCAACTCGGGCACGACCACGGCCTGGCCGGCGCCCTCTGGGACACCGGCTGGTACGAGGCCCGGCTCTTGGCGGCGTTCGTGGGCGAGCCGGCCCGGGTGACGCCGGCCCAGATGGACCGCTGGTGCCGGGACTTCGACAACTGGGCCGTCTGCGACACGGCCTGCTTCCACCTGTTCGACCGCACGCCGCACGCCTTCGCCAAGGTAGCGCTGTGGGCCGGGCGGAAGGGCGAGTTCGTCCGCCGGGCGGCGTTCGCGCTGTTGGCCAGCCTGGCCCTGCACGACAAGCAGTCCGGCGACGAGCCGTTCGTGCGGTGCCTGCCGCTGGTCGAGGCCGCCGCCACGGACGATCGGAACTTCGTCAAGAAGGCGGTGAGCTGGGCACTGCGTGCGGTCGGCGGCCGGAGTGCCGACCTGAACGCCGCCGCGGTGGCGGTGGCCCGTCGGCTGTGCGAATCGCCGGAGGCGGCAGCGCGGTGGGTGGGCAGGGACGCGCTGCGGGAGCTGACCGGGGCGGTGATGGCCCGGCGGCTGGCGGCGCGGCAACGGGCCGCGGGCGGGCGGAACGGCGGCTGACAATCCAACCAGAAATGCGAACGGGCCGACCCCGCGGGGTCGGCCCGTTCGCATTTCTGGTTG
>DASXAN010001454.1:0-3990 GCA_036406755.1 Gemmataceae bacterium | reverse complement strand
CCCCCCGCGGCCGCGCGCGACCCGGGGGCGGGTCAAACCCTGCTCAGAAGATGAACCCGATGCCCGCGTTGAACCCGTCGAGGTAGCGGATCGTCTTGCTCCGCCAGTCCGGGTCGAAGTTGCGGGCGTCGAACGCGATCGGGTTCGGCGAGTTGACCGTGTTCAGGAAGGTCATGAAGTTGTACCCGGCCCGGATCTGCACCCCCTCGATCGGATACCAGTACAGCTGGACGTTGGTCGCGAACTCACCGACCGGGTTGAAGTCGGTGACGGCCTTCTTGAGGCGGACGAATCCGGTGTCCCGGGCGGTGCTCGGCCGGTCGCCGTTCTGGAGGATCGCCTTGGCCTTGACGATGTCGAGCAGGAACGCCGACTCCCCCTCCAGGCCGATGGCGAAGCCGTTGCCGATGTACCGCTCGACGCCGATCCCGGCGAACGGGCCGTACATGCGGTTGGACACGCTGTTGTCGTAGACGCCGACGTCCTCCGGCCGGCTGTTGCCGAGGAAGTCGGCGGAGACGGCCCGGAGGCGGAAGTCCTCCCAGATCCAGGCGAACCGGCCGCCGGCGTACCCGTAGATGCGGGTGCAGTCGTCCTGGAACCACGGCACCCGGCCGCGGACGTCGAAGTTCTGGAAGAACTGGCGGAAGCTGATCGACATGTTGATGGCGCCGTTGAAGATGCCGAAGGCGGCCCCGGGGTTGCCGAGGGCTAGCTCCTGGTTGGCCCCGGCGAACTCCGGCGGCAGGTTGAAGAACGGGGCGAACAGGAACGTGTCGGCCAGCGCGGCGCTGGCGTTCAGGTTGGCGTAGTTGGGCGGGATGAGGGAGGCGTTGGCCGCGTACGTCACCTTCACCAGCGACAGGTAGTTGGCCTCGATCGCCGCCCCGCTGTCGAACCGGTAGCCGACGGTGATGCGGTAGCCCGGCTGGAACGACTCCTGGCCGCGGAGGTCGTCGGTGTACAGGGCCGGCGTGCCGGTGCCGAGGAAGTTTCCGGGGACGATCGGCCCGCGGATGATGAACGGCGGGGTCTGGTCGGTGAACACGGCCGTGCCGTTCAGGTCGCCGGTGATCGACCCGTCCACGTCCACCAGCCCGCGGACGGCGATCAGCTGGTGGCGGATCGGGTTGGTCTGGCGGAACATGACGAATTCCAGGGCTGTGTACACGCCGCCGACCACGTCCGCCCGCGGGTGGTACAGCGGCAGCGGGTGCGGCGGGTCTTCCGGCTTGTCCACCCCCATCTGGGCCCGGAACACCGCCGCCGGCAGCGGCGCGGGGGCGTCCGGGGCGGACAGGAAATCCCACGTCTGCGCCCGGGCCCCGGTCGGCGCCAGCGCCACCCCCGCTGCCAGAAGCAGGGCGCCCCAGCCGAGTTTGCTACGCATAGGCCACTACTCCTCCGTGACGTTCGACGCGGGCCCGCAGTGTCCCTTGTCTCCCCCGGGTCGCGGACCGTACCGCCGCGGCGGGCCGCGGCGGCTCCCCCCGATCGATCGCCTGCACCGTTCCTAATGGAAGGGGCCGGACCATAACGCACCACCACCCGCTGTCAAGACCACATTCGCGGAAAAACGGCCCGGCCGGCGTCCCACCGGCGGCGGCCCGGGCAACTTGAGCAATAGCCGCAAGCCGAAGCAAAGAAAACTCGGCCGGGGGCGCAAGGATCGGCCATCGGCGCGTTCTCCGGTGACCCGGCAAACCAGACAGGGCCGTCACAGTCGGCGAAGCCAGCCCCGGCGGCGGAGTAATCCTTGCAGATGCAACCTTTTACACGGCGAATCGCTTGACGGATCGCTCCGAGCTAGCGTATCCTTAACGGCGTGCCTCCCTCCCTGCGCCCCGCCCACCGGGGCAGGCCGCTCGTCGGGCCGGACGGCCCGACCGCCGATACGCCAGCGGGCCGTGTGGTTGATCTGGTCCACCACGAGTCCCCATTCTTGGAGCCGCGAATGTCGCACCGCAACCTGTTCCACCCCGGCCGCTGGGTCTTTCTGGCCCTCGGGAGCGTGAGCGCCGTCACGGCCGTCAGCTTCACCAACGCCCAGAACAACCCGCCGCCGACGGCGAACACGGTCAACTTCGCGCCGGGCAACTATGCCCCGATCCGCGGCACGCCGATGGCGCAGCGGCCGATCAACAACAGCATCAATCTGCAGGGCGGCCTGTTCTTCGGCGGCTTCCCGGCCCCGGTCCAGAACATGCCGATCACGCCCGTCCTGCCGAAGGGCTTCGGCCAGAACCCGACGCCGCCGTTCAGCACCCTCGGCGGCGGCGGCCAGAGCGGCGGTGGCAGCATCTCCGGGGGCATCAGCGGCGGCATCTCCGGGGGCATTAGCGGCGGGATTAGCGGCGGCATCAGTGGCGGGATCGGCGGCGGGATCGGCGGCATCGGTGGCGGGATCGGCGGCGGCATCAGTGGCGGCATCGGCGGGATCGGCGGCGGCATCAGTGGCGGGATCGGCGGCGGCATCGGCGGCATCGGTGGCGGGATCGGCGGCGGCGTCGGCGGAAGCCAGTTCGGCTTTGGCCCGGGCCTGAGCAGCATCCTCGGCTTCCCGCAGCAACCGAGCGGTTGGGGCGGGGCTCAGGGTGCGGGCGCCGTCGGCGGCTTCGCCGCAGGCGGCACCAGCGGCTTCAGCGGTACGATCCTCGCGACCGGCATCGGCGGCGGCGGCGCCGGCGGCGGCTTCGGTGGCGGTGGCATCGGCGGTGGCATCGGCGGTGCGGCCGGCGTCGGCGGCGGCAAGTTCGGCGTCGGCGGGTTCAGTGGCAACTACGGCATTTGACCGCCCTCGCGGCTCGTGATCTCACTCCGAGGCTTGCGACCCCGCGGGGTCGCAAGCCTCGTTTTCGTTCGGTGGTACCTCCGTGAACCGGCCGATCGCCACATTCGCCGTCCTGGCTCTGGTCGCGGGTCTGGCGAGCGTTCCGGGGCCGACGCCGGCCCGGCAGCTCGAGCCGCCCGCCATGGACGCCGCCGCCGAAGAGGCCATGCGGACCTGGGACGTGCCCGGCCTCGCCGTCGTCATTGTCTCGCCGGACCGCGTCATGTGGCTGAAGGGCTACGGCCGGCGGGACGTGGCCGCGGACCGGCCGGTGACGCCCGACACCGTCTTCCCGCTGGCGTCGTGCAGCAAGGCCTTCACGGCCACCCTTACTGCCATGCTGGCCGACGACGGCAAGCTCACCTGGGACGACCCGGTCCGCAAGCACCTGCCCGACTTCCACTTGGCCGACCCGCTGGCCGACGCCGGCGTGACCCTCCGCGACCTGCTGGCCCACCGCACCGGCCTGGGCAACCATGATTTCCTGTGGTACCACGCCCCATGGCCGCTGGCCGAGGCCGTCCGCCGGACGTGCCGGATGCCCTTGGAGAAGCCGTTCCGCACCGCGTTCCAGTACCAGAGCGCCATGTACGCCGCCGCCGGCTTCGCGGTCGCCCGGGCCGGCGGAGACTCCTGGGAGGCGCTGGTCCGGCGGCGGATCTTTGAGCCACTCGGGATGGCGTCCGCCCGTTGCACTACGCCCACGGGAGAGCAGGTGCCGGACCTGGCAACGCCGTACCGAGCCGGGCCGGACGGCCGGCTGCGGCCAACCCCTTGGTACGTCCAGAACGAGCCGAACCCGGCCGGCTCGATCCATGCGAGCGCCCGCGACCTGGCCGCGTGGCTGCGGTTCCAGATCGGCGGCGGCACGGTCAACGGCCGGCGGCTGGTGTCGGCGGCGGCCCTGGCCGAGACGCACGCGCCGCAGATCGTCCTGCGGATGACCGACGCGATCCGGGCCGCCAACCCCGACACCGTCCAGATGAGCTACGGCCTCGGGTGGGTGATCCAGGACTACCGCGGCCACCTGCTCGTTTCCCACGGTGGTGTGATCGACGGCTTCCGGACGCACATCACCCTGATGCCACGCGAGGGCTACGCCCTGGCTCTTCTGAGCAACCGCCACCAGACGCGGCTGAACCTGGCCCTGAGCAACACGC